>JAJDEE010000354.1 GCA_029259975.1 Planctomycetota bacterium | reverse complement strand
TCGTCAAGGCTTTGGCAAACATTGAGGACGATGCGATCGTCGCACTCGAGAGTCTGGTCCGTATTTTGGAGGAAGACGAAGAACCGCGCACTCGTTACTACGCAGCAAAAGCACTCGGCAAAATCGGCAAGGAGGCTAGTGCCGCCTTGCCTGGGCTTGAAAAGGCCCAAAAAGATCCGGACAAAAAGGTACGCAAGGCAGTCGCTGAAGCAATCGCGAAGGTGAAACCATGAACGAATTCTTCAAAAACGGTACTTCCTGTCTGGCAGGCTTGCGTCCCGCGACCACGGCCCTGTCGATGATGCTCCAAGCCAATGGAGGCTCGGCTGATTCTGATCGCAATGGTTTCAGGTCGCCAAGCAGTGTCGATGCAGGGCTGAACGGCAAGCATCCTCGAGCGACCTCCGACCACCTACGCTTCGACGATCAACTCATGCATCAGCAGGGTCCAAACCAGCATCGCGTGCGCGTCGCCCTGTACTCTCACGATACGATGGGCTTGGGGCACTTGCGGAGGAATTTACTTATCGCACAGGCGCTGGCCGAATCGCCACTCCAAGCGACTACGCTGCTGATTACCGGTGCGCACGAGGCGAATTTTTTCTCGTTGCCATCAGGTGCCGATTTTCTCACGCTCCCACGCATGCACAAAGACCAGCACGGAAAATACACCGCAGGGCAGCTTGCAATTACGGTCGAAGACTTGGTCTGTTTGCGGGCCGAATCTATTCGTTCAGCACTCGATGCGTTTCGGCCCGAAGTGATGATCGTCGATAAGGTTCCCAGTGGTGCATTCGGCGAAATGTTGCCGGCTTTACGCAGCATTACCGAGAAATATGACACGCGATGCGTACTTGGAATTCGCGACGTACTCGACGAGGCAAAAGTGGTTCGCTCGGAGTGGCTTCAATCGAGCCACGAAGTGATTGACGATTTCTATGACGAGCTTTGGGTTTACGGCGACCAGAGAGTTTACGATCCGATTAAAGAATACGATTGGCCGCTGAGACTTGCCGAAAAAGTGCGTTATACGGGGTATCTCGATCAGACCAGACGCCTAGACCCGTCTCCGAGGGCTTCTTTTCAAAATATCGCAACTTCAAGTCCGGGTGGCATGCAACGGATTGTTTGCACACTGGGAGGCGGGCAAGATGGGTTTCAATTGGCCGAAACTTTCATCGACGCGCTGCCACGAACAGGAGCCGAGGGAATTCTGCTGACAGGTCCCTTCATGCCGCCGCACTTGTTACGTTCGATTCAAGAACGGGCCGCTCAGCGAACCAATATTCGGGTGTTGGATTTTACTCCCGAGGCAGATAAATTCATTTGTAGTGCGGATCGAGTTGTAGCAATGGGTGGTTACAACACGGTTTGTGCGATTCTCTCCTACCGCAAACCGGCGATCTTGGTGCCGCGAGTCTCTCCCCGTAAAGAACAATGGATTCGCGCCCAGCGATTACAGCAACTCGGAATTCTTGATGCGATCCATCCTGATGAGCTAACTATTAACTCGCTTCGCGAGTGGATGAAAAAAGATCTGCCGCAACCAAACATTCATCCCGACGTGATTGACTTTAGCGGACTCGATCGTATCGCCCGGCTAGTCTCAGGAATGGTTGATCGGAAAGCGAAGGACCGGTCAAATTTCATAAGAGGTTCCGTATGAATAATTTTTTCACCAACATTAATGACGAGGCAGCTCCCTATAGCTCAGGTCCGAAAAAAGTCGGTTACGTACTCAAGCGTTATCCACGCTTTTCCGAAACCTTTGTCGTTAACGAAATTTTGGCACACGAAGCGGCAGGCGTAGCGATCGAAGTTTTTGCCCTGCGTCCCAATACGGACACACATTTTCAGCACGCTATTGCCGACGTACGAGCGCCAATCACTCATATACGATACGGCGGCATCAAGGCGGAGTCGTTGTGGAGTAAACTAGATAAGTTTGCTCAAGAATTCCCCGAGAAGTCGAATCTACTTCATCTAGCGGCCGGTTACCCTGCGATTGAAGTTTTTCAGGCTCTGCTCTTGGCAAAAGAAATTCGAGATCGCGGTATTGAGCATTTACACGCCCACTTTGGCACGACCGCGGCTGGAGTCGCTCGACTAGCCTCGCTACTGACCGATGTGCCGTATACGTTTACCGCGCATGCGAAGGATATTTTCCACGAGTACGTCGACGAAGAGATGCTGGGCCGCAAGATCGCCGATGCCGCCGCAGTCATCACCGTCAGCGATTTTAATGTCAGCGACCTAAGCGAGCGATTTCCACAGTCTTCAAACAAGATTCGACGCATTTACAATGGCTTGCCTGTCGAAAGGTATCCCTATTCGGTGCCAGCCAACCGCGTACCAAAAATCGTGGCTGTGGGACGACTTGTCGAGAAAAAAGGCTTTTCCGATTTGATCGACGCCTGTGCCTTGCTAGTTAAATCAGGCGTTCACTTTGAGTGCGATATCATCGGCGGTGGCGACCTCAACGAGTCGCTCCACGCACAGATTCAGCAACTTGGTCTCGCCGATTGCGTATCTCTCACCGGTCCGTTACCTCAGCAAGAAGTTCACAAAGCCGTTTGTGAAGCAGCCGTATGTGCCGCGCCCTGTATCACTGCTACAACCGGTGATCGTGATGGGTTGCCTACCGTGTTGCTCGAATCGATGGCACTTGGAACTCCTTGCGTTTCGACGGCTGTTACGGGCATACCCGAAATTATTCGTCACGAAGAAACGGGGCTTTTGATACCGGAACGTGAACCAGCCAAGTTAGCTGTGGCGATTCAACGTCTTCTTGAAGACGAACCGCTAGGAACGCGTCTTTCCAAAGCCGCACGAGAATTGTTTGAAGGCAATTTTTCTATTGATACCAACACGGCACACATGCGCGAGACATTCGCTCAGTGCCAGCCTCGGCAGCCGCGGCAGCCGCTAGCGGAGGTAGGCTGATGCGCATCGCTTACGTTTGTTGCGATCCCGGAATTCCTGTGTTTGGCCGTAAAGGATGCTCGATCCACGTCCAGGAAGTCTTGCGCGAATTGCTGCGTCGAGGCCACGAGGTCGACCTGTTCGCCTTTCGCATTGGTGGCTTACCGGCTGAAGATCTGCGTAAGGTTCGTCTACACATAGTTAAACTGGAAAAGACTGGTGATGCCGTTGCACGAGCACGGGAGTTAGCTGCGACCAATGCCGTTGTCAAGCAAATGCTCCAAGCCAACGGGCCGTATGACCTAGTTTACGAACGCTATGCTCTGCATGCATTTGCTGGGATGGAATACGCACGCGCTAAGAATGTACCAGGAATCTTGGAGGTGAATTCTCCGCTTATTGCCGAACAGGCACGGTATCGAACACTCGCCGATTTTGATCTTGCCGAGCAGATGACGCGTCGTTCCATGACTTCGGCGGGGGCGGTCGTTGCGGTCTCGGCACAGGTTGGCGAATACGCCTGGCAACAACGACTCTCCTCGAAGGATGTCCACGTAATTCCGAACGGCGTCGACACCAACCGTTTTCATGATGCCGACGAAACGACTTTTCCACGCAAGCAGGGCGAGTTTACCGTTGGGTTTGTCGGAACGCTAAAGCCATGGCATGGAGTCTCGAACTTGATTGAGGCGTTTGGTCAGCTGACCGAGGAAGACGTCGCGATACGATTAGCAATCGTTGGCGATGGGCCAGAACGAGAACGGCTCGAATATCAGGTCTCCTGTCTGCCAGCTGAGGCGGCCGAGCGAGTTCTTTTTTTGGGATCGGTGAACCCCAACGAAATTCCGTCGCTGTTGTCGTCCATGGACGTTGCCGTAGCGCCGTATCTACCGCAAGAAGATTTTTACTTTTCGCCGTTGAAAATATTTGAGTACATGGCCGCCGGACTACCCACCGTTGCCAGCCGAATCGGCCAGATCCCCGAACTCCTGCAAGAGGGCGAGACCGGACTGCTCTATCAACCCGGCGACGCCCACGCGCTTGCTGAGGCATTACTCACGCTTTGTCGAAATCCAAGCCTTTGTGCTAAACTAGGCAAGAGTGCGCAAACGACAGCCATCAATCAATTTACTTGGGTCTCGGTGGTTGACCAAATTTTGGAGATCGCAGACGGCTTGTGCAAGGGACTGCGGGCGATGCCAAGACCGCATTTCAATGTTCACAAGCCGCAACAGATTCAGAATCCAACTTTCTAATACGCCATGGCTCGTCCCAAAACTGTCAACGACAGCTTTTTTCGCTTCCGGCAAGTGATGCGTCACTTCACGCCAGAATTGCGTAAAGAAAAGCTGTTGATATCTGGATCGATGGTGGCACTGCTCTCTAGTGTTGCCTTTCGATTGCTTGAGCCTTGGCCACTGAAGCTGGTGATTGATCAGGCTCAGTACTGGAACAACCCCAAGAAAACTGCTTTTCTACAGCAATTCGACAGCTTCGAGCCGACGACACTTTTGACTCTTACCGCCTTGAGTTTTGTGTTGATCGTAGCGCTGCGATCCACGAGCGACTATTTCAAAACCGTTAGCTTTGCGCTGATCGGCAACCGCGTGATGACGCGCATCCGGGGCAAGTTGTATCGGCATTTGCAATCGTTATCGCTTTCCTTCCACGACAAGGCGCGCAGCGGCGATCTGCTGGTTCGCATGATCGGCGATATCAAGTTGATGCGCGATGTGGCGGTCTCGGCACTGTTGCCGCTGATGGGAAGCGTGCTGGTGCTGATTGGCATGGTCACGGTGATGTTCTGTTTGAACTGGCAACTTGCACTCTTGTCGATGATTGTGGTGCCACTGTTTGGATTGTCGACGGTAAAACTAGGCCGACGCATTCATTCTGCCGCCCGTCTGCAAAGGCAACGTGAAGGCGCAATGGCTGTTACCGCCTCAGAAGCCATTGCCTCGGTCAAGGTGATCCAAGCGCTCTCGCTAGAGAGCCATTTCGACAAAAGTTTTACCTCCGAGAACAAACGCAGCCTAAAAGAGGGCGTGAAAACTCGGCGCTTAGCTGCACGCCTGGAACGTACGACCGATATTCTTACTGCTGTGGCAATGGCTGGCGTGCTTTGGTACGGCGCGAAACTGACCATCGCCGGCGAGTTGGAAGCCACGACCTTGATACCTTTTGCAACTTACCTAAAACGCGGCTTCCGGCCGATGCAAGATTTCGCCAAGTATGCCGGGCGTTTGGCCAAAGCGACTGCGGCCGGCGAACGTATTGTTGAACTTCTCGAACAAACTTCCGATGTCCAGGAGGCACCCGATGCCGTAGAGGCGCCTGTGCTTCGGGGCAGTTTACAATTTTCGGAGGTTGACTTTGGCTACGAACCTACCGTCCCGGTTTACAAAGGTCTGTCGTTTTCGGTTGAAGCTGGTACCTATGTGGCCATTGCGGGCCATTCTGGGGCAGGGAAATCGACTTTGCTGAGTCTGTTATTGCGGCTTTACGATCCCCAAGCGGGGCGCATCTTGATAGATGGCCAGGATATTCGCCAGTGGACACTTAGTTCGCTGCGAGGAAATATCAGTGTCGTGTTGCAAGACACGGGCCTATTCGCCGCCAATGTATACGACAACATTGCCCTAGGCGCGACCGGCGTCGAACGCGAAGCGATCGAAGCTGCTGCCAAGCTAGCCAACGCTCACGATTTCATTGAATCCTTGCCACAGGGTTACGATACGATGCTGGGAGAGCGCGCGGTCAACCTTTCTCACGGTCAGCGCCAGCGGATCGCGATTGCACGCGCTGCAGTACGAAATGCTCCGCTGCTGTTGCTCGACGAACCAACGACGGGCTTAGACGAGCAAAACGAGCGTCAGGTAAGAGATGCCCTGCGACGCTTGGCTGCGGGCCGAACCACGCTGCTCGTAACGCACGACTTGCGACAAACAGCTGATGCAGACATGGTGCTGTTCATTGAGAACGGTCTTGTTCAGGAAGCTGCCACACACGAACTGCTGCTTGAGAAGAACGGTACGTATGCCAAGCTCTATCGCTCGCAAACTGGCGCACACGACCTTCCGTTTGAAAGTAATCCGATATGAAAACATTATCTGAACTGGCTCCCGAGGAGTCTAGTGCGAACGATTGCCCAGACACGCTGCGCGGGACCAACCCGTATGTCTTTTTGGTCGGTTCGCCGCGATCGGGCACGACGATGCTCAAGCGGATGGTCAATGCGCACCCGCTCATCGCGGTGACGCGCGAGACGCACTGGATACCAAGTTATTTCGAAAAGCGTAAAGGTGTTACGGACGAGGGCTTTGTGACAGCACGCATCGTTAAAAAGCTGTTCGAGCACCATCGCTTCGACCAAATGAAGGTCAAGCCCGAACGCTTGGCAAGCATGGTAGCCGATGCACCAAGCATGACTTACTCGGCGCTGGTAAGCCGCATCTTCGACCATTTTGGCAAGCGAAAGAATAAGCCGCTGGTCGGCGACAAAACCCCCACTTATGTCCGCAAAATTCCAACGCTCCACTTGCTCTGGCCCAAGGCGAAGTTTGTGCATCTCATTCGCGACGGGCGCGACGTCTGTTTGTCGATGAGAAAATGGCGAATGGCACATAAGGCTGCTGGGAAGATTTCAACGTGGGAGGCCGACCCAGTCGTCACGACTGCCTTGTGGTGGAAAGCGTTGGTTGGCATCGGAATGCAAGATGGTGCGAAGCTGGGCGAGCGTACGTATCTCAACCTTTGCTACGAACAACTCGTAAAGCATCCCGGTAGCGAGTGCCGTAAGCTGGCCTCTTTCCTAGAACTGCCGTACTCAGAAAGCATGGAACGGTACTACGAGGGGCGGACCAATTCAGATGGGCAGTTGTCGACGAATGCCGCTTGGTTACCTCCTACGCCCGGTCGACGGAATTGGCGGGACCAAATGCCAACCGAGGAGGTAGAACGGTTCGAAGCCGCCGCTGGCGACCTGTTGGACGTGTTGGGATACGAACGTGCACACCCGAAGATTTCGCAGCAAGTGGCTCGCGACGTCCAAGTTCTCCAGCAGCAATTCACCGCAGAAGTTCAACAAAAAAACTGGCGGTTGCCTGATCTGTGGTAAAGTCGCGCGAGTGAGGGCCTTTTAGTTTGACTTTCGCAGTTTTTCGCCCGCGAATAAGCGCGAATATGGTCGTTACTTGTATCCACAAGCTGTTTCGTGATGAAAAAATACTTGTCCTGCATTCGCGTCTATTCGCGTTATTCGCGGGCAATCTTTCCAGAACAAAGTGCGAAAGTCGACATTAGTATGTTGAGCGTGTCTGATGCAAAAATTGTGGAACGCGATCGCGAGCTGCCCGGTCTGGCAACGCTCTTGGATGATGAATCGGCGCGCCGACTTTTTCAACACCATCTCGACGGATTCTCATTACGGTCGGCCCGTTGTACTTATTTGCGTTACAAACCCGGTGTGAGCTGCCTGGCCGCATTTACTATCGAAACTGACGCAGGCATTCAAACGATTCACGCCACTGCCTACCGAACAGACGCAGCAGACAAACTGGCCAAAGCCAAAAAACGCGCCCTCGCCCACGATGTGCGCTGCCCGGTGCCGATCGTCGTTCCTGAGTTGGCAATTGTTGTTTCGCCGTTTCCTTGCGATAGCGAGTTATCGACTCTCGAACGAGTGTATGGTCGCGACGGTCAAAGGCAGCTTTTGTCGCGGCTTACGCCAGACGACGACAGCACCTTAGTATCTGCCCAATGGACGCAACTTCGTTACAAGCCGGGTCGGAGGTACGTCGCTCGATTGGACGTAGATAATCAGCCCCAGGCCGTCTTAAAGCTTCATTCTGCGGCAGAGTATGCTCAAGCCCGACGTGCCACCAAGTCTCTCGGAACGGGCGTCGGTGTTAACACGGCAAACGT
>JAJDEE010000353.1 GCA_029259975.1 Planctomycetota bacterium | reverse complement strand
AATCGCTTGCCCGTTCGCTTGGAAATGTTGAGTCGGCACTGTGTTCGATGCACTCCAAGGGTCTCGTCCTTGAACACATGGGTGATGAAACGACGGCTAGTCAACTTTTCCAAGCATGCCGCAACGAAGCGAAGCGCGAGGGTATCTGGAATGAGTACGTGCGCGCGTGGGAGGCGATGGCAAACCTTGCGTGGTGCCAACGGAAGAGACAAACGGCAATTACTCGGTATCGCAGAGCCCTTGCGGATGCCAAGAAGTATCACTGCGACGGAACTGTTCTGAGAATCGTCGGGAATCTGGCCAACGCCTTGTACTGGGTTGGTCAGCTCAAGCGAGCCCAGAAACTTCTCGTGTCTTACGAAGACCAGTTTTCACAGTCGATTAGATCATACATCTACCATGCACAACTCGCGGATGTCTATGAGGCCTGCGATGAGCCAGACAAGGCGTTAGAACAGTGGCACAAAGGTCAAGAGTCAGCTACGTCTGCGGAGAACGCCGAATATATGACATATTGCGCTGCCGGGCTGGGGACCAACCAACAAGCACGTGAAAACCATGTGGAATCCGAAAAAGAATTTAAGAAAGCGCTAGAGAATGAGGGAGAGCCCGAAGATCGGGTGATTCTACTTTCACAGCTGCTTGTCGCTTTGCTGGAACAAGGCGACGACAAGCAGGCAGGCGATGTTTTTAACGAAGCTGCTGAGTTAGCACGCGCGGAAGACCTATATGAACACATCGTCGATCTTCATATGCGCATCTTTGATTATCAATGGCCTGGTGGTCGTGAGGAGAAGCTCCAGGCCCTCAAGGCATGGTCTGTAGCTGTCCTAGAATCGTTCAAATACGAGGATGGTGGAGCCATGGGGTCGATACTCGGACACGCAATAGGGACATTGACGACGGAGGGGTTGGCACCTATCGCGTCACTTCTGACAAAACTGCGACATGATCTAAAAGAGTGGCTCGTTGATCTTCTGCCCACCAACCGATGGGCAACGGATTTTGTCCTTGGTCATTTGGACATCGTGGAGGAATTACTGCCTTACATCGGGAAGCCACGTCAGCTCAGCCGAAGGGCTAAAGAAGTGTTCATTGAGTATGACAAGCGGTTAGCAGAATAATCCTGGCAATCAACTCTTGGATACCCGTTGTTTGAATACGATGCAGTATGTCAACTCCGAAGATACGCTATGAAGGGCACCACTCCTCAGTTACGTGAGGCCTCTGGTGTGTTTATCCGTGACCTGTAACCTGCTTCGAACACATCGTCCGATGATGCCCCGCATCTGCCTCGGTCGTAAACACCGAAGTTGCTAAGAAACTGTTAGACGGGTCAAACCGAGGTGACTTTGAGCGTGCGTTTCCATGCCGCCGGTGAATTTGGCTGCCATCTCGGACTGCTCTCAAATTAGGCTGGCTAGAAGTGCTCTGATTTGAGAGTCCGATTCTTGCCATGTACCTTTTCGGTGTACTGGAATGCATCGTTGGCTGTGACGGATTTTGCACCATTGTACGGCTGCACCCTTCTTTCTAGTTCGCCTCTGGACTTCGGGCGGATTCGAGTTAGAATCGCGCCAGCTTCTTTGCAGAAAGAAAAGCGGGGTAAATAAAGGGATCGCATTTGCGGCCCCAATGCGGCCCGGAGGTGATGCGGTGATTTGGGCCTAGTCAAGCCAACTCTACAAAACCCCTTGTTTTTAAGAGTACCGGAGGGGGGACTTGAACCCCCACGACCTTGCGGTCACTGGATTTTGAATCCAGCGCGTCTGCCAATTCCGCCACTCCGGCAAAGTGTTCTGTCGCAGCGGGTTACGACAACTTTTTTATCTCTTTCTGACCCGTCGCATTACGCCCGTGTCCCATCCGTGTCCCACGCCCTAAATCGGCATAGCAAGGGTGGTTACGACGGTATTGTTCCGCAGAATTTATGCCGTGATCCTACCAAAAATCGAATTGATCGTCCATTGGCAAACATTTGCTGCTTTTGACGTCTGAGAAGCACAAGCTACATCTTAGGCGGGTGCAGCCTGCCCTTTGCATTTTTACGCAGCAGCTTGGTAAGCGATTCAAGCGTCTCATTCATCCGACGATTCAACTCGATTTTGTCATCCAACGTACCGAGAATATCGGCGATGCGTTTTTGCTCGGCAAACGGTGGAAAACGCAAGGGGAGCCGCTTCAGGGCAACCGCACGCTAAGTCGTTAGCCTAGCGATCTTTGCGAGTGCTTGATTGTTCCAGGCGGCTCGTTTTCGTTTTTTCTTGATGCTTCCTGGCGAGGTGTCCTGCTTGATGAGGGTCACTGCGAAGCGTCTGAGTAACGCAAAGTTGTCCGGCCTGTGGTCCTTGCGAATGCGGCTTTGGTCCTCGTTGAACGTGACGTCCAACACCCAGTGCAGCGAGTTCTCGATTCCCCAGTGGCCTCGCACCGCCTGAGAGAAACGCTTCACGCCCGGCTTCAGGCTGCTGATGTAGTACCGCACCTCCGAGCACTCCTTGCCGTCGCGCTCCGTGAGCGAAATCACCTGGCCGAGGGTCGTTAACTTTTCCCAGTTTTTGAGGAAAGGCCGCAGCTTTTCGGGCAGCGGCGTCTGATAGTAGTCGCGTTGTTCGACCCGGCCATGGCTTTTTTCCTTCGTCTGCCGGCGGCGGCAAGCGCTGTTCTGGAAGTCGTCCTCGTGCAGCTGCTCGAAGTGCTCGACGATCGCCGCGTGCAGCTTCTCTTGGTTCCCTTTGACGGCCAACACATAATCGCCGCCACCCCGGACAAGTCCCAATGCTGTCGTTCCTGCCAGAAATCCACCCAAACAGCCAAAGAGGCACCTTTGTTTGTCTCAAGTACCGTTTCCGCCGTCAAGCTGCCTAAATGGTACTTGACACCTTTATTGCTCCGCTGGTAGGCTGCAACCTGAGTATGATCAGCGACGAGCACGCAGAAGACCCTTGCCCGACAATCCCCACACCCGCCACTCGAGCAGCCCATCAGGGGTGCAGCCTGCGGAATGTATTTTTCATGTGGCAGTTTGGTAGGAGCGCGTGGTTTGGAGACTTCTTCTTCGTCGTTTCCAGAACTGCTCGAGGTCGTTGGTCTCGCTGAGGTGGTCGGCTGCTAGCTGGAGCAGCGGT
>JAJDEE010000352.1 GCA_029259975.1 Planctomycetota bacterium | reverse complement strand
TGTTCACGAGTTCCTAGCTAGTATTGCCGCGGCGTGCAGCAGTTAACTCTCCCTGCAATTTAGAGATTTGCTTCGCGCTGAGATATCGTCCCAGCAGTTTGCGTGCGTCGGCAAATAGTTTTTCGATGCGTGCCTGAACTTTTGGATCGTCCGAGTGGTTTCGCTTACGATTTTCTGCAGACTTGATGTCCTGCTTGAATTTTGTGAGTCCAGGCAAGTTGTCTAGTTCGGTAAACAGCTCTTGCGCTTTATCGACCTTGCCATTTTTGAGGAGGTCGCGGACGCGCGCGATGAGAATGTTACGCTGGGCAACGGTATCAATGATCTGTTCGGTTAGAGAAGTAAGTGCTGCCTGTGCCCAAAGGCGGGCAATGTCGTCAGCGATCGGTACTTCGACCAACTTTCTGGCGCCGGGCGCGACGGGTACTTTAGCCAAGACTTGGCCTTCGCTACGTAAGAATAGTAACGTCACTTTGCTATCGCTCTGATGCACTTCGACGGAACCTGTCGCATCGGTCAAGCCCATTGCCTGGCTCCTGGTCCCATCCGGCCCGCGGCGAAAGACTTCGTAGCCTGCGAGTCCCTGCTTACGATCATGTCGGGCATAGAATCGCACACGAGTCGAGCCAGTCGGTCGACGAATCGCCAAGGCCAAATGCTCAATGCGACCACGACGCCGAACACCGAACGGACGGCGAGTTCCTGTGTGAACGATGCCATGCCAACCGTCCTCATGATGTTCGCCAAGTGTCAGAAAAGTCCACGGAATGTCGCGGATCGTGTCCGCCTTGACCTCACCCGAAGAGCTAGTACGTAGCATGATGGGTTGGTAGGCCTCACCCGACTTCGCAAAAAAGTTCAAATCGGTCTGCTGTGGCAAATCACTGCCACGAAAACGTAACAAGACCTCCTTCTCGTCGGTTTTGCCATCGATAGTTAGCGGGCGAATGGTCGCTAATGGCGAAAAAGTCTGACAGACAAGGTCGAAGCATTGTGACGGTAGCATCCAAGTCTGTCGTATACGGCGTTGCTGCATCACTCCCCAGCGACGCGTCGTGCAATCAAGCTCGCGGCTTTTTAGCGTGAATCCGAGCGGAGTGGCAACAACAGACAAAAAGATTTGCTTGTCACAACCAGGAGCCAGCGCATCAATGTCGATATTTTCAGCGAAAGAAATTTCTAGTCGCCCGAGGTGAGAGAGCAACCGCAGCTTCTCTTGTTCCGTGGCAAGTGTTATGTCAGTAGTCCAAAGCGGATAAATGATCGCGCGAATCTGACGCTCGAGATCCGCTAGTAACTGCGTGCCAAACTCCGATTGAGGCCTGCGAGAATCGTCCACGGCGACGTGTATCTTAACGCGATACGAAGACAGCTCCCAGTACTTCTGCTCAGCGGCGAGGGCTATTGAGCCGCACATGGCAAACTGTGGAAGCAGTATCAACAGCTGAAACAGCAGCCTGCCAGAGGTTCGTAATGGTAGCGCGTGACAAGGCATCTTAGAGTCCACCTCCAGGTGACGCGACGCGTCGCCAATCGACAACATTCTGATAGAGTGTCACAGGCGTCTTGTTTAGGCCTCGTAGAGATTCGCGATGGGCGAAAAACTCGACGGTTTGCCAGAGTGGAATGACTTGTAGGTCGTTGTACGCGATTTTGTGGACTTCTTTCAAACGAGCACGAGCCTCTTTCCAGTTTTTCGCTTGATCGACATCCTGCAAAGCTAAGCTCATCGACGTACTGCAATGGCCTGCCAAGCCGTGTGGTCCGAGCAGTCGCCGGGCATCAACGATTGGCTCCCAAAGGGATATTTTGGCGTAAAGCAAATCATAATCGTCAGCTGCCGCTTCTATGTGAGGATCGAGTGCTTTCAACTTGACAGAAAAACCAATCGCGTCGAGTTGTAGTTTGATCGACTGGCAAGCAGCAGTAGCAACTGCGTCTGGCGGATGAGCTAAAACGAGAGGCTCCACCGGCAATGGATCCCCATGTTCTTTGTTATCCGTCTCCTGGCCTTGCTCGTCTGCTTTGCCCTCCGTAGCGGCAAGCTTAGACAGAGAATTCTTAGCAACCGCCGCCAACACAGCTGCTAGGCGAGGCCTGTAGGGACGCGGCTGTAAGCTTTGGTTGTAGGCGTAGCCAACAGGGTCTGTCAGGGTGATTCCTGCCGGCAAAGGAGCACTAAGTACACGAAAGCCACGGCGACTTTTGCCACCCAGCAAAAGGTCGTTAACGATGTGTGTACGGTCAATCCCGTAGCAAAGTGCACGACGAAACTCGCGACGAGCCATAATTGGTTTTTTATAGTTGGGCAACAGCACATGGATTGCAGGTAACCGGTACGGCGCAACTACAATTCCCTCGGTCTGCTGCCACTGTTCGACTTGCCAAGGTGACACACGAGCCACTACATCAACTTCGCCGCTTAGCAAATCAGCAAACGTGGCCTCCTCGTTATCGTAAAGCCTCTCCACGATTACTTGAGGTCCGTTATTTTTATCCTCACTACTGGGCAATCGATAAGTAACTAATCGAGGATCGTCATCAACAGAAGATTGGTAAGCATTCGTTGGGCTGGTTGAGCGAAGGACGTCCTGCACGGCCAGCGGCAACAGCGCCTCGGGACGTACATGCGAATGCTGCCAGTGAATGTTGACTAAATTGCCTTGGTCAATCGTAATATGTCTGAGTAAACCGGCAAAATTGGCTTGATACTGAGGCTGATCAGGATTGGCCAGTTTGAGCAATTCCAGAGTAAGCGTCTCGGCGGAGATACCTTTGCGAAATGCTAGGTCGCTAAGCTCAAGATCAAGTTGCAGGCCGGTGTCGTTGCTCGAAATCTTTACCCAGGGACTGTCGTAGTTGCCTCCCTCGGCGCCGAAGCCAGTGAGTTTCAACAATGTAGGTTGTGTGAGCTGCGCAACTCGAGCGGTTGTCCAATCCAAAGGGCTTTCTAAGGTACTGACTAGCTGATCAACTGCCACAACGATCTGAGGAGATCGCCGGTCGATTTCAGCCATCAGTGTTGCGGCGCCAGTTATCGTTGGAAGAATCGTTAGCGCTCGGCGTAACGATTTCCGAGCTTTTGAGTATTGCCCTTCCTCATTGGCACGTCGTGCGATGGAAAGTTGGCGCATGGCTCCCTTTTTGAATTTTTCTCGCCAACTTTCAATGCTAGCCAGTTGAAGCTCTGGAAATCCGTCAGAAAGCATGTCGAGAACACTACGCGCAGATGAAAAATCGCGAGTCGCTAGATGCTTGGCAATCAGGCGATCGGTGACAGTTGTGACAAATCGAGCTAACCCCCGATGTCGTGGATTGAGATCGTATAGCGAAAGCAGGATGGCGACCGTCTCTTCGTAGTTTTTCCGCGTGTAAGCGGCCAATGCTTCTTGGCGGAGATACTTTTCTGTGGCGAGCTGAAGGCCTTCGAGATCAGGATAATTCTGGTGCAGAAAGTCGAAGTATTCGTAAGCTTGATTCAAATCACGAGAATTCGCCAGTCTTACTGCTTCTGCTAATAGCAACTGCTCGTAAAGATCAATGCGCGCGATAGAGATCCAAGGGACAGAATAAAGCACCGAAGGCTCTGTCAAACGCCGCAGTTGTAGCGATCCGCTAGCGGGAAACGAATTGGGATTCCGGCGATCGGCTAGATCGAGCAGGAGCGCATCGATCACTTCGCTTCTATTCGACTCATTAAGGGTAACACGGTCAAACGGCTGCCGATCGAGCAAACGGAGTGGAGCTTTTTCTTCAGCCGATACCGACAAAGCCATCGCCGCGATTGCTAGCCACACTAGCCACAAGCCAAGCGGCAGCCCAGCGCGCATACGCCATGGTCGGAAGATGTTTGTTAGACCGCTCATTCACCGCTTTCCAAGCCTTAGGCCCATTTCTTCCACTCTTAGGGATTGGCGACAATGAGAAGAGTTCCATCGTAGGCAGACACGACCCAGCGTTTGCCAAATGGGATGGGACCAGCCACTACAGGTTGGGGCAAAGGCACGTAGGAAGCCTCTTTACCTTCGGAAAACTGAATGCGCGAGATTCCGCCTTGCTGCCAAAGCATGACGAGACTACCATCGCGCGTAGCTGGCTGACCAGCTGGCGGACCATGGACAAGTGGCTGGCGCCAAGCAATCTTCGCGCGATGGTCCAAACAAATCAGCTCTTCAGCCGCGGTGACCAGCACTATATTTTCACCCACAGTGAAAGGTCCCCAGAGAACAGACGCCCCGATCGCCACTGAAGGTTTTATGGCTAGTACCGGCAACTCAAAAACAGCTAAACTGCCATCGTCGGTACCTGCCACCGCTAAGTCGCCCACCACGGCAAACCGGGTAACCAACGGCGAGGTGCTGACATCCGCGTTTGCGGTAGCGGTCAAATGAGGCCGAGGACTCGTCGCTCGACTGAGCAGATAGACTTTTTTACTACCATCGCTAAGTACGAGCTGCGCATTCGCTCCACTGCCATAGACAGCAGGTGAAATCCAATGATGGATTTCACCCGGTACCAAAGGAGGCTGGAAGGGGCTGCCCCACGACTCGCCATCTTCGCTGGTATAAAGGAAAACTTGGCCCTTTTGTGTTGGCACGACGTAGCCATCTCCCCAGAGGACAGGCGGACAACTTACGGCCCCCACGAGTTGAATCGTTTTGAGTGCTCCGCGCGGCAAACCTGGGCGAAAATGCAGCAAGACATCCCCTCTGTCAGCAGAAGCGACAAGGCGTCCTCGGCCGAGGTCCAGGCTTTGGCTGAGTGGTGGCAGTTTACCTCGAGAACGGGCTTTTGTTGCTTGATTGACTACGCGGCTCCTCATGGACTTGCGATCGACTAGATAGGCCGACCCCGAAGCAGTGATCGCGCCGATTTGCATCCCCGCAGAATCAGCGGCAGGCGGACCGGCAGGCGGAGCGGCAAGCTCGGTCTCCCACTGGGCAGTTCCCGTGGCCATCTGCATCGCAGCAACAATCGCTCCTGCTCTGCTAGCTGGTCGGCGCACATGAATTAGCAAGCCGTCACTCATTTGCAACGGATGATCAAAAGTGTCGCCCTGATAGTCACGATCAAGGGTACTTACCGGCAAGCGATCACTCGTGGGTAGGATTGTGAGCTTGCTTAGATTGGGGCCGGCGACCCACACGTACCCTTCGTTCAAGAATCCAAATCGCGCCATGAGCGAGCTATGCCCCGGCTCGCGCTGAGCAATTTGTGTCAAAGCCTCCTTGCCTGTTCCGGAAGCAACTTCGTAGACCGCGACTTGCCCGCGGCTTGTTAACGCCACAAGACGACGCCCCTGCGTCAGTAGCTGCGTGTTTACTAGGCCGGTGAGACGACTGCCCGTGACGCGTTGGTTAGGGATTCCATCATTGGTCGTGCCAAGTACTTCGAGTCTGCTGGTCGACAATCCCTTTGCTACAGCAACGATCACTTTGTTAAGCACACAGACCGGCGGCGTAGTGACGCTACCCTTGGCGTGATTGAGAAAGTAAACGCCAAGGCAAGAAAAATCGTCCACCGAAAGTGTGTACAAACTTGAATGTTCGCCCGCAATATAGATACGTCTGCCCTCAGCCCCCACGACTGGCGAGGTATTCAACGCTTGCGCGAACTGGACATAGCCTTTCCGCTCGCCATTAGCAGCATCGAGAATATGTATCTTACCGGCAGATTCGGCGACCAAGATTTGCTCGCCAAGCAAGACCGGACGCAAGACAGAGGTTTCAAAAGGTTGCCGCCACAACAGTTTGCCAGTCTCGCCCACCAACTTGAGTAGCTCATGATGTTGTTGATCAACGACTAGCAAGTCGCCTGTGGGCAACTGGAGCGGTGTGATTCGCGGCGCCATTCCCACAAATCGCCGCCAACGCAAAGCACCATCGGCGAGGTTTAAGCCGTAGATGCCGCCGTTCACGCGTACAGCAACAACGCCTTCGTTCACACTTGCAGTTTTGCCGCTGTTATCGGCCAATGCCAATTCCGCGACCACTAGTGACGAACGTGGCTCTGTGATTGCCGTCAAAATCTCTGCATGGTAGCTGATTACAGAAGACTCGGCCGTCGAGATCTCCAAAATTTTGGCTGCAAGCGATTCGTTATTGATCAAACCAGGATGCTCGTCGAGCAATTGATCGTGAACTTGATAAGCTTTGCCAATATCACGACCCTCGATGGCCGCCTGCATGTCGGTCAACGCTAGCGCTAGCGCCGCATTCTGCGCCCTGGCACGTTCGACACGTTGTAATGTTTGATTGATTTCTTCGAGTACGACTTTCTTACGGTATCGCTTCGGGATGTACTTCGTGTTAGTACAGAACGAAAGAACAACGTTCGCCTGCTTGACAAGATCCTTGATTTCCTCGGGCTGACTTGCCTTTTCGGCTTGATTAGCAAGCCCCAGGGCTATTTTTGGTAGCAACGAAGCAAGCTCAACCTTAGCACTGCTGAATTCGCTCTCGTTTTCAATCTCGGGCAGGATCTGCTGCGCTGTTTTCAAGGCCTCCGTAAAGTTGGAAGTGCCGCCAGAGGCCTTCCACAAACGAGCCAAGCCAAGGCGTACTTTGCCAGCGCTAAAATCGGGATGCTGGGGGTGATTCTCGACAAAACGCTCGTACTGCTTAATCGCCTGCGTGTAAGAGCCACCCACATAGAAGTCGCTCGCCTCTGCAAGAATCGCATCCGCGTCCTCTCGATTTAACAGATAGGAAAAAATCACACCAGCGATAATTAGCAGTAATAATCCACCGCCACCGAGCAGCAGTAGAGAGGAATCCCATTCGTTTTTGCCGGCTTTCTTCTTGCTGCGTCGCTGCTTGCTTTTCGCCTCTTTGCGATGGGGATCGCTTGAGCTGTCGTTGCTTTCCTGCAGGGCTTTATCCATCGCAGCATCGCTACTGACGCCGATTTTGGAGAGCGATTCAGCGAGCAAGCTTGCAGGCTTTTCGCCAAACAAGTCGGCGCTGACGAAGGAACCTTCATCGGTCACCAGCACGCCCGATCCCGTGCTAGAGCCTTCGCCGTTATCATCATCGATCGGAGCGATTGTAGGAATCTCCTCCGAAGAGGAAGTAACACTAGAGGGTTCCTCCTGTTGGGGCGCCTTCGTCGGCATCGGCAGCATTCCCAAGACGCTCGACTCGGCACGGGGCGACAAGGTTAGCGTCGTCTCCAACAACTGCTTGGCTTGCTGCTTGGTAACATACTCCTTCTTCACCAAGAATTTCAGCAGCGACCCAGGCGTGATACGTCGGTCCCCTTTTTCCACCTTGTCGCGCACCTGCAGGACGATCTGTTGGGGCACCAAATCATTTTCTTCCAAGATTTTGAGAAAGTCTTCGATAGTCATCGTCGTGATTGGTAGGGTTGTTTTCGCCTTACTGGCAATTGGTATTCACATTTCGTAATCCACATTACGAATTCTGTAATCCTCTAAAGTTCTAAATCACCATCTTCGTAACTCATCAGTCGAATCTCCTCCATGCCGACACCAGACCCGGCGTCTAGCGCCGCGACGACAAACTGATGCCGTGTGTCGCCGTTCGCTTGCACTAGCATTTTGGCAGGACCGCTGCGGTCGGCTCCGCGTGCCTCACGCAGTTTTTCTCGCATCTCTTGGGGGCTAATCGCTTTTTGCTCATCAGGCCACATGGGCGCGCCGATCCAAAAAACATTATCGCCGTCTATCCGAACAACGATCGAGTCCTCTTCCAGTTTATCAACTGTCAGCGTGGGCGCAGCATTGTCATCTTGAACCGGTGGGACCTCAATAGACTTTTGCAAAGCAAATGCAGCGGTAATCATGAAAAAAATTAGTAACAAAAACGTAACATCGACCATTGGCGTCAGGTCCAGGTCATCTTCGCTATTGGTTTCGCGCATCCGCTGGTGGACATGCTCGTCATAAGCCATATCGTCGTCGTGTAGGATGTCCATCGTTATATTCTCCCGCCAAATGGCCGGTCAGTCTGCTTCTAGCACGGCTAGGTGAATCTTCGCACCTTCGACACGCGAAACCACTTTGATGACCCGAGCAACATCGCGATAGGCCACGTTACGATCCGCTTTGATCAAAACATTTTCCTTGAATTCAAGGCGCCCCTTCTCGACAGCCTCGCGAATCAAATCATTCTGCTTATCCTGATCCTCTGGCAAGCTTTCGCCATTGGTGCCATCACCAAGGTAGACGGGGGCCGGATCGGCGCTCTCAGCACTGATCGTGATGAAAACCGAACTGTCCTCGCTCACTCCCCTGCCATGCTTAGCCTCCGCCAGCTCAAAGGACGAATTCTGGTCGGGAGTTGAGCAGACGATGAAAAATATCAGCAATAGAAACGTAATGTCGATCATGGGCGTAATGTCCATTTCAACATCTTCCCTCCGATCGCGGCGGCGAATCATTGGGGTTTCTAATTCGAGTGTTTGTTTGGCTGATTCAGACATCTACGTAACTACTAAAAAAAGAATCGGAATTCTCATGATGACTTGCGTTGCAAAATCGACTTCAGACTTTCAAACAATCGCCCCAAACCCGAGCCAATCAGATCTTCCATTTTCGCCAATCGTATGTTGATACTGGCAGTGCAAAGGACGAGTGGAACGGCAATCGCTAAGCCGCAGGCGGTGGTGATCAATGCAAATTGGATATCAGAAGCCATTTTATTTACGTCGACCTTCTGACCACCAGCAAGGTTGGAGAACGCACCCATCATTCCCATCACGGTGCCAAGCAGTCCGATCATCGGGGCACTCTTAATAACGGTCGTGACCCAACTCAATCGATGCTCGATATCGGACATCACATCGTGTTGAAACCGCTCGGCAACACGACGGCGAATTGTTTCATAGCCATGATCGCGGTTAGTAATCGCATACATGGCGAGTTGCGGCAGCGCCCGACGGTCGCCATCGCACAATTCGCTTGCCGCATTGAAGTTTTGAGCGACAAGTGTTTCTTCAAGTTCCGACAAAAACTCCTCTTGCTCATGCTCGTCGGCAAAGCGGGTCTGACTTACGCGCCGCCAGACCATGATAACGTTGTACGCTCCCCACAACGCAAGGACCGCCAAAACAACATAGACAAAGTAGCCCAGATAGAGAAACAAAACTTGCATGGGAATTTAGACCTAAAAATATTTTTGATCGATGACTTGAAAGGTGTACTGATTGCGTTCTTTGACAACGGTAAAAATTGTCTCTCGCAGACGATTCACATCGTCTACGTTATTTTTTTTGGCGTAGTCCTTTTCGAGAGTGTAGAGGACAGCTTCCACCTTATCAAACGGGCAAAAAAGCACGACTGTTGGGCCTTGAGAAGCGATATTCGCCTTGCGGGCAAGCTGCATTGTTAGTTGCGGCATCGGTCCGTCGGTAGGTGAGATGCGACCCCAAGCGTTGTAAACTTTTCGATCAGCAGCCTCCACCTTAAGGCCCTGGTCAAAGTTGTAGGCAAGATGAACTTGATTGTCGCGGCCGAGGACACCAACACGAATGCCAAATTGGTCTAGCCAGGCTGTGAAGGAAGCTAACGAGTCTGGCTCAAAGCGGATTTTCCAGCGATCCCAACGTTCCACTCGTTCGACCACTCCTTCACCGCCGGGGCCTGCCATTCGCGAATCGCCTAATCCTTTTCCTTTGCCCGCCTCTTTCTCGGCGTCAATCATCTCGTCAGAAAGCAACACTTCGTTCATCGACGCCGCGGCAGTCAGAGCGTCGAGTGTGTCTTGTAGCTGCGGCTCGGAAAGGTCAGGCGCGTCTTCTACGCCAGGCGGGTCGGGTTCGTCGGCAAGCCCTTGATTCGCGTTCGCACTAGTAGCTTCCACAGGCACGACGGGAATTGGCTCAATCGTCGGAAACTGCCGAGTCGCAAAAAAGACGACCGTCAATCCCGCTACTGCCGCCCCCACCATGATCAACAACGCAATCAGCAACGTGGCTGTACGGTCGTAGGTATTGACCGTTAGCTGATACTTATGCTGCGCGGCGTGTGGCTGAGCTTTGGTGGGCATAGCTGGAAAAGTTGCGGTCAGGTGACTGATTCGTGCGTTAAAAACGGTTTCAAGGCAAAGGGGTTGCCCCGGGACGAACCCGGCGATACCAACTTTTCCACTTGTCGATCGCATTGTAGCGTTGGCTATCGGTGAAGTTATCCGGGAGTCCAAAGCCCTTGAAACGGCGACTTACGAATCGCAATCCATCGCGGGCCTCGCGCACAACACGCTTATCGGGATCGGTCAATGCGTACAACAAAGTCGGTGCGAATTCCAAGTCCCGCATTTTCGAAAGTGCGCGAACTGCCAAAATTCGCACTGTAGGCTCCCCGCTTTTGACGAGCTGCATGAGTCGCCGTGATTGCGCTGGCTCCACATGGTTGACTTGCAAAGCGGACGGATCGTTGACCAACGCTTCGAGGTCTTCGTTTGTATCACCGTCGAGCATCCCCAGAAAGCCATCGATCTCGGTCGGCAACTCTTCGGTGACAAGCCGGCCACGACGCATTTTCATTCTTGCCAAATCTGCGCTCAAACCACGCCCGCCTACCAAGGTGCCCTCTCCTAGATTGGCTTTGATACTTTTCTGAGTAGATCTTAGCAAAAAGAGGACTGCAAAGGCCGTGGAGCTAGGCTTCCGCGACTTACTTTTCCATCCCCCCTCAGGCAGTTGCGTTGATTTAAGATAGTCGAAGCCCAACTGATACCAGTCAGGTTCCGCTACGATATTTCCGGTGAGTTACTCCTCAAAGCTTTTGTATCGTTCCAGCGAATACAGCATGTAGCACGAATAACTGGCTCGACGAATCAAGTCGGCACTAAAATTTTTGTCGTACCAAGCTTGACCACGAGTAATAGCGTTTAATAGCCGTTCTCGACTGACTCCGCTACCATGCAGAGATCGCATGGTTTTACTTTTTGCCTCAACGCGTTTGAGTGCCGTGGGAGCCTCGATAGCTGGGGCAATGTTTTCGATTCCGCCTCCCGGTGTTGTAAGTCCGAGCACATTACCAAAAATCATCGTACTACCAAGCCCGGCAGAGAGCATACTTACAGTGATATTTCTCTGCTGGACAGGCTCGAAGTTTCCGGGGTCTTTCCCCTGGTAGCCCCAGGCTCCGTTAGGATCTTGAGTTCGCAGCAGCCAATTAGCGCAAGCTTCAACAGCTTCTACTTTTGGTGCCATGCCAACCTGCAACAATTCCCAGTAGCTAAGAGCCGCATACTGAGTCTGAGAAGTATCTCCTTTGGCGGAGTGCCCGTATCCCCAGGCACCATTGGCTTTTTGCCGCTGGGACATGGCGTCAGCAAACCGAGTGATTAGGTTTCGGTACTTTTGGGCATCTAACTCCGACAGAAAAATGATTGCAAGTCCATTGCTGTAAACGTCCGTAGCAATGGCATCTTGGGCATTCGTGCTTTGACAAGCTTCAACAGCCGCCTTCACATGAGGGTTGTCAGGCGAGGCACCATCTTTGATAAACGCCAGCGCCACCAAGCACAGGCCGCCTAAACGCCTCTCAGAATGGCCCTCCAAC
>JAJDEE010000351.1 GCA_029259975.1 Planctomycetota bacterium | reverse complement strand
CGCAGGCCACGGATACGCTCGCGCATCTCAGGCGTCTTCTTTTCGTTGGCTTCGAGCATGTTGATCTGCTCTTGCAACTCAAAAATCGGCTGTTCAAAAGGTAAACGGAAATCGGTAGCAGACATAGTAGGGATCGAAGATTGGAGATGTTAGATTGAAGATTGAAGATTGAAGATTGATACTTGTTCGTCACCCGCTCCCTTACGATCGGGGTTCGCCTGCTTGCCCTGGCATTCGTCATTCCAACGCCTCTTCTTCCGCCTTCTTCGCTGCCTCCTCTTCTTCGGTCAGTGGCGGTTTGGGCTTGATGTGGAAGCAGCGTCCCGCTTTTAACTCTCGATAGAATTCCATCAACGTTTCGGGGCGATCGTTGGGATCTTTGGCCAACATGCGATGCACGAGTTTGCCGAACTCTGGCTTAATGTTTTTCTGGAGCATCGAAAGCTCGGGGGGGCGAGCCTTGAGGTGCTTGTTCAGAAGCTCCGTCGAGCTGGTAGCCGTGAACGGCATCTTGCCAGTCATCAATTCATAGATCATGCAACCGAAGCTATAGATGTCGGCGCGAGCGTCGACCTCTTTACCGCGAATTTGCTCGGGCGACATGTAGCTGTAGGTTCCCTGCACCGGCGCTTTGCCGCCGAACATTTTAGAGATCCCTTTGGGAATCTTGCGTGCAATCGTAAAGTCGATCAGGCGGACTTCGTTGTTGTCGTTGACCAGGTAATTGTCTGGCTTGACGTCGCGATGGGTCCAGCCCTGTTTGTGCATATGCTCGAGCGCCAACGCAGCACCGGTGAGAATTTCTTCCAGGCGAAAATGCAATCGCTCGTACCCCTCGGAAATCTGCTGCTTGAGACTGGGCGTCTTGAACAGTTCCATCGTCAGATAGGCGCCGTCTTTGCAGGTGCCGTAGTCGTAGGTCTTGATGATCGACTTATGCTCCAGCGATTTTCCGACATTGTATTCGTGTTTCAGATCGTTGGCTGCTTGCCGGGTGTACTTCTCTCCTGGCGGCAACCATTTCATGGCGTAAGAGGCACTCTCGTCCAAGGGCTGCACTGCCCAAATCTCGTAGGTGGCCCCTACCCGAATGAGATGGAACATTCGATAAGGCCCGACAAATTCTTTACGACCAGACGACATAAACGAGTTTGGCAAGAGGAATTGGGGGGAGTGAAAGCGAGGGCCTTCAGTTTAGTCTGGGAGGCCTGTTTGTGAAAGAGAGAAGCAAGAAAACTCTGTGCGATAAGCGACTATCACCCCTTAACTTGCATCGTCACTTCCATCGTCACTTCCATCAACGTCAACCCCTGCGGCGGCGCGGTTTGGCCGGCTGCTTTACGATCGAGGGCTGCTAGTACCTCGCTCATCCATTCGGCCGGGCGACGACCTGCGCCGACGTCGATCAGCGTGCCTACGATATTGCGGGCCATGTTGTAGAGAAAACCGTCGCCGCAGACTTCGATCCAAATGCGTGCTGGCTCGTCATCTCCGCCCAGCCCGATATCGAGCGACGTGATCGTGCGCACGGTGCTGTCGCGCGGCGAACCGGTCGATTGAAAGCTGGCGAAGTCGTGTTTGCCGACCAACAACCGCCCTGCCCTTTGCATCGCTTCGACGTCGAGCGGCTTGGGAATGTGCCACACCAGATGACGATCGAACAACGGTCGGCGGCGGTCGTTGTGCAACTGATAACGATAACGCTTTTCGACCGCATCGTGCGTGGCATGAAAACCCTCAGCGGCCGATTCGACCGACCGTAGGACCACGTCGTCGGGTAGCTTGGCGTTGAGACCGCGCAGCAATTGCTCTGGCGGGAGCTGACTTTGCGTTTCGATCCCCACGATTTGCCCCAACGCATGCACGCCGGCATCGGTACGGCTGGTCGCGGTCATCCGAACGGCTTCACCAGTGATTTCCTGCCAAGCGTCTCGCAACGCTCCCTGGATCGTCCTTTGGCCGGGCTGCGCTTGCCAACCAGAAAAATGGGTGCCATCGTAGGCAAGCGTCAGCTTGAAGGTAGGCATAGTGTAAATGTAGGATAGGCTTCTAGCCTGTCCGTGAAACGTGATTGGGTGCCATGGCTGACAGACTAGAAGCCTCTTCTACGTTGCTAGCAGCTCGGCGATCTGCACCGCGTTGGTCGCCGCGCCTTTGCGAAGGTTATCGCTCACGCACCAAAATGCTAGGCCATTGTCGCACGACAGGTCTTCGCGAATCCGGCCGATAAAGGTGCGGTCGTCGCCGGTGCAGATTGAAGGCATCGGGTAGAGGCCGTTGCCCAAGTCATCGACGACTTCGATTCCAGGCGTGGCGGCAAATAGCTCGCGTGCCTGTTCGACAGTGATTTTCTTTTCGGTTTCGACGAGCATACTCTCGCTGTGACAATTTTCTACGGGCACTCGAACGCATGTCGGGCAGACTTTGATCGAGTCGTCGCCGAAGATCTTTTGGGTCTCGTAGACCATCTTCATCTCTTCGCTGGTGTAGCCGTCCTCCTTGTGCGATCCAATTTGCGGAATCAAATTAAATGCGATCCGATGCGAGAACGCTTGGTAGTCGTACTTGTGGTCGTCCAAAAATGCGCGGCTACCATCAAGCAAGTCAGCTTGACCTTGCACACCGGCCCCGCTGGTCGCCTGATAGGTGCTAACGATCACACGGCGAATTTTTCCGGCGTCGTGCAGCGGTTTCATTGCCAAAACCATTTGCGTCGTCGAGCAGTTGGGACTCGAAATAATACCTTGATGCTGCGCGGCCGCTTCGGGATTGATCTCTGGCACCACCAGTGGCACTTTCGGGTCCATCCGCCAATAGCCACTTTCGTCGACCACCACACAGTCACGCTCGGCTGCCCAGGGGCAAAACTCCGCCGCCACGTCGTCGGGAGTACTGCCAATCGCGAGATCGATGTCGTCGAACACTTCAGGACAGAGCAATTTCACTTCGTGCTCTTCGCCCTTGAACGTGATCGTCGTGCCCGCCGAACGCTTCGAAGCCAGAAACGTGATTTTCCCGTACGGAAAATCTCGCTCTTCCAGCAGTTGCCGAATAATACGTCCAACAGCGCCGGTGGCGCCTACGATAGCAATCGACTCAATCACAATGGTACTCAGGAGTTGGGGGGAATACGGAAGGCTGAAACGAACTGACCATTATAGATAGCGTCGAGTAGGTGGGCAATGCTTGCAGCCAGAATGCTAGGCAAACCGCAAAGTCAAGGAAATCACGTGATCGTGACGGAAATATAAAATTCAATAGTTCCAAATTCAGTGGAAAAGAAAGACCAGAAACTGTAATTAGGAACACTAATCTGCACTAATCTTCGCTAATAACTCAAAGTGAAAACCGCCAAGGACGCCAAGAGCGCCAAGTTACTCTTATTGCCTTTTCCATGAAGAAGGATGCCGTGTCGACAGTCAGCAGATAATTCAGTGTCGTGGCATTCTTTATCCACCATTTTCTTGGCGTCCTTGGCGATCTTGGCGGTTTCTCTTTTCAGTTTGAGTAATTTACGTGCTGCCGAATTATCGAGAACGTAGCGTACCCAGATGGCTGGACTGTGCGATGCCGCCGAGGGCGACTATAGTGGTAGTTTGTCTGCGGTTGTGCGTTCCACCCTGTTTCAAGCGAAAGAAAGATGTCCGAGTTGGTACGTAAAGAGATTGTCTTGGCGGCGGAGTTGATTGTCGTCAAGGTTGGCACGCGTGTGCTGACTCGCGCGGACGGTACGCTTGATGATGAGCGGGTGGCCAAGATTGCGGAGCAGTTGGCCCGACAATGGCAAGCGGGGCGGCGCGTTGTGTTGGTGAGCAGCGGCGCTGTCGGGGCCGGTTTGGGCCGGCTCAAAGTGAAAAGTCGTCCGACGGCCGTCTCTCAACTGCAGGCAGCAGCCGCAATCGGCCAGAGCTTGCTAATCGAATCGTACAACCGCGCGCTCGAGCCGCATCAACTCCACGCGGCGCAAGTGCTGCTTACTGCCGAAGACTTGCAAGATCGCAGCCGCTATTTGAATGTGCGTAACGCGCTGTTTGCGTTGTTCGAGTGCGGAGCCGTGCCAATCATTAACGAAAACGATAC
>JAJDEE010000036.1 GCA_029259975.1 Planctomycetota bacterium | reverse complement strand
CCTTTTTTAAGAAAAACTCGAGCAAGACATGCCATTTTGGGCGGATTTTTTCTGTGCGCGATCGCAACGTCGTTTGAGTCGACCGCTGGCAGAGAGCAAATCTATCCGACAGGCAAGTCTGGGCAAGGAGAACTACGATACATTGATCAGGTCCCGGTCGCAATTTTTGCAGGCACAGCAGCAGAGATTGGCGAACAACACGCTGTCTTGTTAGGCAAAGTGGGAGCGCCGATGCTAGGCTTCCCGAAGAAATTGTTTACTGTAGTTGGCGCCGAAAAGTATTGGCCGTTGGCGGCCCTCGCCAGCAAGCGTTTAATGTTGCAGGCTCCCGAACGCTATCGCGAAGAAATGGCAGCCGTGGTAAAGCATTCGCAAGTCGGTAACGACGAAATCAATGTTGCTAACACGTTGCTCGAATTGCGGCGGCTCGGATGTTCAACGTTGATCGTGGAGCCAGAAAAAAGTGCGACGGGCGGCCCGTTATTTGGGCGAAACTTTGACTTCCATGCACTCGGGCTATTGGACAAGTTCAGCTTAGTGCTGATTATTCGACCCACAGAAAAACACGCCTACGCCGCGGTCGGTTATCCAGGGCTAATCGGCGTGTTGTCTGGAATGAACGACGCAGGGCTGGCGGTCGCGACGCTCGACGTCGAAGCGTCGAACAACAGTTCACCTAATTTCGAGCCAACAGGCGTGCCACAGATGTTGGTCTTTCGTCAAATTTTAGAGGAGTGTACGACACTCGACGAAGCAGAACAATTGCTCAAACAAACCAAAGCAACCACTTGGTCAAACCTCGCCGTTTGCGACCGCGAGCATGGGGCCGTCTTTGAAATTACACCGACAGAGATAGCGCGGCGCAACGCCAGCGATTCGATCGTGCCCTGCACCAATCATTTTCGCTCAGAGGGTTTTGTGGTCGACACGGAATGCCGGCGTTACGATAGTTTGTTGACTGCTGCCAAACGGTCAAAGATCGATGTAGCGGCTATGCACCAGCACTTGCATCAAGCCAACCAAGGTGAATTGACACTACACACGATGGTATTCGAGCCACGCGAGTTGGTACTGCATTTGTCGCTGGGGGCACCACCCTCCACGGCGCATCCACTGAAGCGACTGGAGTTGCGTAAGCTGTTGATACCAAAGAAGTCGATTGCGGATCGGCGAGGAGAGAAGTAGGAACCACGCAAGACACGAACCACAAGAACCACAAGACGCCTTTTTCCTCCGTGCTTTTCTCTATCATTCGTGCCCCTGCCCATGATGGCAATTTACGTAGAATGAACAGAGCTTACGCAGTCGGCGATTTAGTGAAAGTGAAGGCAAGCAAACTGGCTGTGTGGGTTTTTCTGCATTAGTAGCGGGCTGAGGGCGATTTTAAGAGTAGCTATTCGCTTTCCGCTTCGAGGAGGGGCCTGCCGTGTCTGCCGCTGATTTTTCGCAATTAACTGCTATCGTTAGTACCGCCAATCGTCCAAAAAGTTTGCGTCGTTTGGTACAAAGCTTGAGGCGAAAGTTGCCAGTATTGAAAATTTTAGTCGCCGACCATGGGCTGGAACCGCACGCGTCAAAGCAAGCGGACCAGGTCAAAGTACCGCCGGGAGTCGGTCGTGCGTCGGCTTGCAATGCTTTGTTATCGCGGGTGAGGACACCTTACTTTTTGTTGCTCGACGATCGCGCGGAACTGACCGCCGAGACGAACATCGAAGGATTGTTGGAGCTGGTCTCCGAAGACAAGCTTGATCTTGCTGCCGGCGATTTTATTGGTTGCAAGCGAAAGCTCTGGTTCTTCGTCAAACGTCAACCCCAGCCAGGTCACGGTTTCCTTGAGTTCGGGGGCGATCACCTCACCCTCCAACCAGGACATCGGACGATCGGCGAGGGCTATGCTTGGTGCGACTTGGTTCACAATTTTTTTGTGGCACGCACGTCAAAAGTAAGGAACCTAGGAGGCTGGGACCCCGAACTCGAGAATGACGAGCGTGAGGAGTTTTTCGTTCGGGCGCATCGCCAAGGATTGCGCGTCGGTTTGGCCCCTGAAGTTGTTGCATCACTTTGGGATGAACCGGCCGATTCCGAGCCGAGTCATGCCGATCGTAAAAGCCTAGCTGTGGCAAAAATGGGCCTGACGCGGATGACCAACTTTGAAGGGCACACCATAAAATCGCCGCGACGCGCGATGGCTGCCTAGCTGACATCCATTTTTGCCACAAACGAAGTGAACCACGACGACACAACGGGCACAACGCAAAATCTACGTTGTGCCCGTTGTGTCGTCGTGGTTAATTTTATATTTCCGTCACGACCACGTAATTTCCTTGACTTTGCAGTTGCCTGGTGGTTGAACCTGCACTAAAACCAAGCAGCCAGTCGCCTTTACTTCCGCACGTTGCGGTTTGCAAAGGGCCGATAAAGCGGGTCACCGACAAGGGTCATCATCCAGCTGTTGAATGGTTTGGTGAGATAATAGCATTCGGCCAAAGAGAGTTCTCCCTGGGTTAGCAAGGCAAAAAACTCGTTGGGACGCGGGAAGGCGGCTAAATACGGCTCGTAGACGGGGCCGATTGTGGCGCAGACGCCGTCCTCGAGCATACGCTTACACCAAACTTGGCTATCCTCTTTGCGCAGTGTCGTCGCTTCGCCGCTGGCCAAGTGATAGGCGACCGCGCCAGGGGCCCAATCGAAGGCATCGACATATTTGCCGAGGCTGTACCAGCCACAATAGAGGGCCGCATCGGGACAATCCCCCGGTTGAAAAAGGGCAGGCTTTTCGTCGAGTGTTACGTCCAACGAGGTTTGCTCCTGCAAACCTTTCGCTGTAAGCAGCAAGGCGTGGTCGTAGTCGGCGTAACTGCCAAGAGGAACCGTCTTCTGATCGAGTTTACCGATCCCACGTGCGTCGAGATAAACTTTGCCTTTGAGGCCCTGTTTTTCAATCTTGATCGCCGTATCAATGAGTCCTTTGGCTAGCTGCAATGTTGGTGCATCAAGACGAGCAACCATCAACGTGGGAAAAGAATCGCGTAGCTGCGAGTTGTTGAATTTGGGTCGTAAATAGTTGGGCTGCCAACGGAGCCATTGATAGTCGTCTGGCCAGAGAACCAACGAAAGTTCGCTGTCAAAGCTG
>JAJDEE010000350.1 GCA_029259975.1 Planctomycetota bacterium | reverse complement strand
CGCCGCATTCGAACATGCACCACACACCTACGCCGACGATGGACTCTACACAGTGACCATCAAAGTCGGTGACGACGATGGCGGCTTGGTGTTGCGAACGTTTCAGATTCGAGTTCATAACGTTGCCCCAACGTTAGAGCTGACAAATCGTGACCTTGAAATAAGCGAGGGCGAAACGCTCGATTTGTTCGACCTGGGAACGTTTTCTGATCCCGGGTTCAATAACCCGCTAAATACAAGCGATCCCTCCAACGGCGGAGAGCTTACTGAGACTTTCAGTTACACGATCGACTGGGGCGATGGCACCGTCGAGACGAGCGAGCTGCCAGCGACGGTGGTGAACGGTTCGATGGGCATCGATACACTAGGCACGTTGGCCGACAGCCATCAGTATCTCGATAACGACGCAGATAACCTGTTCACAATTACGGTCACACTCAGCGACGACGATGGTGGGTCGGTTACCGAACAGATTATTGTTCGTGTGCTTAACGTCAACCCTTCGTTGGAGCCTATTGTTTCAGCCACGGATGTGAACACTCGCGGTGAAACCGTCTTGACCATCGAGTTTGCCGATCCGGGTACCGAAGAGCTTACGGTACTGATCGATTGGGGCGACCGGCTTGCGCTGCCACCCGACCAACGCTTTGTATCGGAGACTTTTGTACCAGGTCCTGGGTCTCAGAATCTCACACTAATGCACACCTATGCGGGTCCACCAAATCCAGCGAGTCCGGCGTCGGATATCATCATTTCGGTATTCATTCGCGACGACGATTTTGGCGATCCCGTGGTCGGCTTGGGGCAGAGCGAAACACAAACCGTCGCAATTAGTAACCCAGGAACGGGGGTAACGCCGATTGTTATCGATACGACTCCGCAAGTGCCGCGCCTAGTTTTCCCGCAACAAGATGAAAGTACATTCTTCGTAGGTACAACTTCAAGTGACGAAGGAGACTCACAAACCGCTGATCTGCGCACTACCGTTGGTGATACAAAATCGACGACCGATCGTTACTTAGAGTTGCGCGTGATCGATCCTGCTGCGGGCGAACAGAGCGAAGGGTATCGCCTCAAGCCGGAAGTGCTTGACGACTTGCCGGGGCTGTTTCGGACGTTGCCCGACAACCGCTACGCCATCTATCTCGTGCGGACCGAAACCAACACAAGACGTTTGGTCATCGAGGTCTACGTCCGCAATGGCAAACTAATCGATCCAGGGGACGACTCTGAAGGCACGCGTGACCGACCACCAACCGATGAAGCAACCCAAGAGATCGTACCGACTGCAACGCCCGATCTGCAAAATCAGCCCGCAGAAGTTCCCGTTCTCAATCCTGAACAACTAGAATTAGAGAACCCGTTTCCCTCTGACGATTCTGACGACCTCAACCAACGAACTACGATGTTGCTGGGCACAACGCTGGTCGGTTTCGTCGCTTCAAAATCAGGACGCAACTGGGCAGAGCGTATCAATCGAGCAATCGCGACCGCTGATTCGCAAAAGTGGCACCGTTTGCGGCGTCGCCTGACAAATAACCAAAATAAGCCGCACGATCGAAATAAACGGTAATCGACTGCTTTTTTATGGCAGCTAAATTACAATCGAAGTTGGCGACACGCTATCTTTCTTCTCATCAACTTGGACACCAGATGCCAACCTGTCACGCTTGTCACGCTGAAGTCGATGCTGTATCGCTCGCTGCGGGCCGTTGCGAGAAATGCGGAGCGATGTTGCGCACGGTACCGCGTCGCAATATCCAGAATGTTCGAGAAACGCTCGACCAAGACGTGCCCGCCACTCCGGATTCAGACTCGCCGATTCCAGCAGAGTTAGAAACGCTCGACCCTGCGGCACTCGACGATGCAAAAGCTAAACTCAATCCCGATACGATTCAGACTTTGGAGTCGAACGAAGCAGCTGCGGCCGAGACGAACGATGAGCAGACCGGGCAGTCTGCAACGATAGCATTTGCGGGTGAACAGACTATCGGTTTCGGTGACAGTTTGCCGGGTGGCACAATCAACATCGACGAGACCGACAGCAAGGTCACTGCGCAATGGCTCGACAATGTAGCAGGGGACGAGACCGATCCTGATGCCACGATTAAGCAGCGAGAAACAATCGCGTCGGAGTTGCAGACGCGTTCGTCGCTGGTGGTCAAGTCGCGACAAGTCCGAACGGCAGACGACGCGGATATCCCTATCACCTCGGCTGCGGATGCCCCTGATTACGAGCTACTTGACGTGATCGGCGAAGGCGGCATGGGAGTGGTTTACGCCGCTCGCCAATCGTCGATAGCGCGCACCGTCGCAATCAAGATGCTCAAGGGCGACGAAGAGCACACGCTTGACCAACGCGAAAAATTCATTTCAGAGGCAGTCGTTACCGGTGAGTTAGATCATCCGAACATCGTGCCGATTTATGATTTGGGAACAAACGACTCGGGCGCGTTGTTCTACTCGATGAAACGCGTACGTGGCACGCCGTGGGATGATGTAATCAAGCAGAGATCGCTCGACGAGAACCTCAATATCTTGCTGCGCGTGGCTGATGCGATCGCCTTTGCTCATGCCAATGGTGTGTTGCATCGTGATTTGAAGCCAGAGAACGTCATGCTCGGCGATTTTGGCGAGGTCTTGGTGATGGACTGGGGACTAGCGCGGATCAGCGACGAATTCCCCAGTGCCGATTCCGTGAGCCAGTCAGACGTGATGGGTGGCACGCCTGCCTACATGGCCCCCGAAATGGCAACCGGCCCCATCGAAGAAATCACCACTGCCAGCGACACGTACTTGCTCGGTGCGATCCTTTTTGAAATCATCACCGGCCGGCCTCCTCACTCAGGCAGGACCGTGATGGCTTGCCTCCTCGCTGCCGCCAAAAATACATTCGTCGACACGACTCAATCGGGCGAGCTATTCGACATCGCTATGCACGCAATGGCGACCAAGCCCAACGAACGTTACGCCAACATTCAAGAATTCCAAGTGGCCGTGAGGCTGTATCAATCGCATTCCGAAAGTGTGTTGCTTACCGACAACGCTTCGAACAATCTCGAAGCCGCTATCAACGCCGACGACTACGATCTCTACTCGCGATCAGTCTACGGATTCGAAGAAGCGTTGAGCCTTTGGCCTGGTAACGATCGTGCTCAACAGTTGCTTTCTTCCGCCCGCGGCGCCTATGCCCAATCGGCTATGGAACGCAGTGATTTTGATCTGGGAATTTCGTTACTCGACGCTGACGATCCTAAGCATGTTGATCTGCTCAGCCAGCTGATCGCGGGTCGTGATGAAAGGGAGTCTCGCAACCGACGACTCACGTTGATGAAGCGAGCAGTGGCTACGTTGCTGTTGGCGGTGGTTGGGATCGTCTCGTTTTCGTATGTAGCTGTGCGAACACAGCGTAACGAAGCAATCGCACAGCGCGACCGCGCCGACGAGAATTTCCAAAAGGCCGAATCGGCACGTGCGGCCGAAGTGCTACAGCGTAAAGAAGCCGACAAACAACGCATCGAGGCTCAGAAGCAGGAGAAAATTGCTAAACGCGAGGAAGCCAAGGCCAAGGAGCAAGAACAACTCGCCATCCAAGCCAAGCAGGCTGAAGCGTACGAAGCCTACGTGGCGAGAATCGGCTTAGCAAGTGCCAAGATCGAAGAGAACGCCTTTGATCGTGCATCGGAATTACTAGAGCAGTGCGACCCTGGACTGCGCCAGTGGGAATGGGGACGTCTCTCGCATCTTTGCCGACTGAGTCGTCAAACTTGGCGTGTCGACGGACCGGTCGAGGCGGTTGCAATTTCGCCCGACGGTCGCACCTTTGCCAGTGGCGACTGGAACGGCAAGGCCAAGTTGTGGGGAATGAAGACGGGCACTGTGTTGCAAACGATGAGCCACGGGCAGTACGTTCACGCCGTGGCCTTCGACGCGACCGGTCGACGACTAGCCACAGGCAGTAGTGACCGAACAATCCACATTTACAAAGTCGACAGTGGCGAGCTGCTGCAAACACTTGAAGGACATAGCGACGCGGTCGTGAGTGTGCAATTTTCTGCCGATGGCGAGCGTCTGCTGACTGCGGGCTTCGACAACACAGCTCGCATTTGGGATTTGTCGTCAGGCGAGTTAGTGCAAACTCTTAGGGGGCATAGCTGGTGGATTTGGGCAGCGGAGTTTTCGCCGGATGACTCTCGAATCGTGACCGTCAGTCAAGATGGCAAGGCGATTGTGTGGCAACTAGGCGAGGATGGCAAGTACCAGCAGCTCACCGAATTCGCCAAGCACAGAGGCCCAATCTACACGGCACAATTTTCGCCTGATGGGTCAATGATCGCCACTGCTGGCTACGATCGTCGCGTGCTATTGTGGAACCCCGACGAAGTCGAGCCGATCGACATCGCCCGACGGCTTGATCATTTGGCCGATCCTCCTGCGCCTTATCGCGAACTTGCCAAGCACGAAGGCCCAGTACGCGCATTAGCGTTTTCGCCCGATGGCAAGCAGCTTGTCTCCGGCGGCCAGGACAATGTCCTACGCGTTTGGGATCTCGCCGCCGACGAGCAACGCGTGGTGTTACGTGGCCACGCCAGCCACGTGCGCGACTGCGTCTTTTCGCCCGACGGCAAAACGTTGCTCTCTGCAGGGCGTGATCAGCACATTAAGCTTTGGCAGCCCGACACGTATGGCGAAACCTTTGTGCTCGGCGCAGATGCCCATACTAAGCAAACCGACGCGGTGCTGGCCGCACGTTTTTCGAGAGATGGCAAACAGATCGTCACCGCCAATCGCGATCGGACGGCAACGCTGTGGAATGCGCAGAGTCAAACACAAGTTCGGTTCTTTGCCGAAGGTCACGAGTTCCTTGCTTCGTCATCAGTCTTTTTCGCCGATGGGGCACGTCTCGCGACAGGCGGCGGCGACGGGACGGTGCGGATTTGGGACGTCGCCACTGGTACCGAGATCCTCCAACTCGAGGGTACCGGGCGTACGGCCACACTGGCGGTCTCGACCGATGGCCAATGGATCGCCACCGGCAGCGCTGGCAATAACGTGATCGTTTGGAACGCTCAGACAGGTGAGCAGGCAACGATTCTCACCGGGCACGAAGCAACGGTCACCGCGCTCGGCTTCTCTCCCAACGGCTTGATGCTCGCCACCGGCGACGACCTGGGACGTTGCCGGCTTTGGAACTATCAAGCGAACTCCGACGAGTGGACCGGTTCGCATTGGTTGCTGGGCCACAGTCGCTCGATTACTGCTTTGACATTCGTCCAACAAGGTAAACGTCTCGTCACTGCCAGCGGCGACAACACCTGTGGGCAGTGGGATGTCACCACGGGGCAAGAGCTGACCGAGTTGGTGCTGACGCATCCCGACTGGATTACGGACATGGCCGCCTCCGCTGATGGCACGCGAGCACTAACCTCGTGCGACGATGGCAAACTCCGCTTGTGGTCGCTAGCAAACGCACAGGTGCTTCGAGAGATCGAAGCTGTAGGCGATGCTGTTTTCACGTCAGTCGACCTTTCTCAAGACGGCAGCCGAGCGCTGGCCGCCACCGCCGCTCACAGCACCGTACAGATGTGGAACATGGAGACAGGAAACGAGATTCTGTCTGACGGAGAAACTGCCTGGATGGAGTTCGGCGATCGAGCCGGAATCCTTTGGGCTGCGCAATTTGATCCGCAGGGCGAACGCGTGCTAACGATCGGAGGCAACGACGCTCGGCTTTGGGACGTGTCGACACGCGAACCGGTAGTACGATTCAGCCCTCATGGCGCAGTCGCCGCCGCAGACATTTCGCCTAACGGCAAATTGCTTGTCACCGGTAGCTGGGACCAATCGGCTAAAATCTGGGATCTGGCCTCTGGCAAAGCCGTACGTAAGCTCGATGGGATACACAAGGGTTACGTCAACAGTGTCGATTTTTCGCCCGACGGCCAGTCGATCCTGACCGCCAGCGACGATGGCACCGCTCGGCTGTGGGATGTTGCTACGGGCGATCCTCTCGAAACAATCTTCCGCGGACACGGGTCGCGCATTCGTCACTCCTGCTTTAGTAGCGACGGCCTCCGTGTGCTGACCACCGCAAACGACAAGACGGGTCGCATCTGGGATCGCCAGACGGGCAAGACGTTGCAAACGCTTGCCGGCCACCAGTGGGCTGTCCTCTGCGGCGAGTTTTCTCGTGATGGCAAACGTGTGATCACAGGCAGCGAGGACAATACTGCGCTCATCTGGAACGCTAGCACGGGCGAGCCGCTGCTGAAATTATCAGGGCACACTGATAGCATCACCTCTGTGGCTTTCTCACCCGATGGCCGTCGAGCAATGACTGCTAGCCAGGACAACACTGCCAAGCTCTGGGATGCTGAGACAGGCAAAGAGATCCTCACGCTCACCGGGCACAACCAAGAGCTAACGTCGGTCAGCTTCTCTCCCGACGGCGAGACAGTCCTCACCAGCGGTCGCGACGGGGCGACCATTCTCTGGCCAGCCATCGACTGGCAAGCCCAAAACGACCGGCAAACAGATCAAGAATAGGTCGCCAGCGTTACAATCAAAACAGGCCTCAAGAGTTGCCTAGTCGGCACCGATACTTAGGACAAAGGTCGGGCTACGCGCGCTGATTTTGAAAGCAGTGATTTGCTAGCACCGACACTCATGAGACTTCCCTTAGTCGAACAAGGATGGATCGACGTGGCGAACTATAGACGTAGTGATGT
>JAJDEE010000349.1 GCA_029259975.1 Planctomycetota bacterium | reverse complement strand
AGAGATGTGGTTGCTATTATCGGGAACAGGGCTGAGTGTGGCGATGGCGTCTTCTTACTGGCCGCGGCATCGCTTTACAGATCAGCGCCGGCCCGCTTCACCAAGTGAACAAACACCTCCGACACGAATGGACCGTCTAATGAAACCTCTTCTGCTCTCAGCGATGGTCGTATTAGTGGCAGTCTGTAATCGGGCCGATTCTTCGTTGATCCCAATTACGGACGGCTCCGTTCTTGGAGGCGTTGATAATGTGACAAGTGATTCGGGCACGGGGCTTGATTGGCTGGACCTCACTGCGTCGTCTGGTCCGAACGCCATTTCTTTCGATGCCATTCAACTACAATTTCTCTCTGGCGGGCTCTACGAAGGCTGGCGACATGCGACACACTCAGAAGTAGAACACTTGTTATTTGTGTCGGCTGGTTTGTTCCAGGGTAATATTTCGACTCTGGATCCCCTCGCGGTGCAATTCGTTCAGTTAGTAGGCGTTACGCAGACTGGCATAGGAAACGGGGTCGTTGCACGAGGGCTGTACGAAGATGGGGGCGTGACTAATTTGCCCGGCGTGGGGCAGGTGGCCTACCGCCCCAATAGCTCGTTCTTTTCACCCTTTACGGAAGCTCGTATAGATTTAGACCAGCCACTGTTTAACAATCAGGTACACACGGTTGCCGGTCATTGGCTCGTTCGAGCTGTCCCGGAGCCATCGTCGATCACGGCGTTTGCGACCGCACTTATCATTGGAGCCGGATTCAAGCGACGCAGAAAATAAAAGCCTTGCCACATTCTTGTTGATGGTAACGCCGCAATAGAGTCCGCACCGCCGAGATCCATGGCTCGTATCCTTAAAGGGCGCCAAGCAGATTGCAGTCGTGGCATACGCTAAGCGTCGGACGATGAAGCGAATGGCACTTATTTGTTCGCTATCGCGTCGAGCGCGAAGCTGGCATTGGGGTCATGTTCGTAGAAAAAACTGGCGATTTGATCCGAAACGACCTCGACAAATTGGCGTTGGAAGACCTGGATTGATTTGTCGGCAGCGGGAATACCGCTGTTGCGAGGGAACAGAATCTGGCCTACATTGCGCTCCCAAATGAGCTTGTCGCGGTTGGTCATGTCGTAGACCGAAAGTCTGACATCGGCATTGCCTTGGTAGAGGGTCGAACCTTTGTAAAGCGAAAAATCGTCGAGTTCGATGTAGACGACCCGGGTCGCTTTCACCGCGTGGCCAAGGTCTTTGAAGTTATCCCAATCTTGCTCGTCGATCCAGTTGTCGACTTCTTGCGGGCTGACCACATCGATTCCTTCGACGTTGGCCTCCAGCATCCGGCTGATCCGCTTGCCAATCGTGCGTGCAGCGCCTGCGTGGCGATACTCGTGCGACGAAGGGGGCCGGCAGATCACAACAACGCGCTGCTCGACGAGATCTTCGCACTCGGCTGGTACGACGTTGCCACCTTGAAAAACGTAAATGCCTGTCGCGATGAGCGAAGGCAAACAGCCGGCCGTCGACGCGACCATCGTCGTCAGCAGCAATGTAGAAGACAAAAAACGTGGGCGGTAGAAAGAGTGATCCATCATTTTTTTCTCCGCCGCAAGGAGCGGCGTTAAATTTTACATTCCCAAGGTAACTCTACGTAGCCAATCGAGTACGACGACCACCAACCACACCGTGGCCAGCACCAGCAAGTGCCGCCACGTCGGTTGAGCAATCGGCCAACGACCCCAAATCACCACCCACAACATCCACGGTACACAGCACACGACGGCCACACCGAGCAACATCGCGCCCAAATTGGCGATTGCTGCCAGTGTTATTTCTCCGCGAAGCAAGTGTGCCCATGCGGTAGTGCCGCCGCACAGCGGACAAACGTGTCCTGTCAACTCGTGGAAGTAACACGGCGTAAGCCCCAATTGTTCGTGTGTGCCGAAGCCACGCGGATCTGGCTCAAGGTTGCGGGCCGTCACCAACAAACTCAGCCCCAGTATTCCGGCCATAGCCAGCATGAAACGATGCTGCTTCGACCGACATGGGGGGTGGAGAACCTTAGTCATTTGAGAACGCCCCGACAAGGCGAATTGTAGATGCGGGCGAAACGAACGTGCTAGCTATTGCCTACGAGAGCTTCCAACTCGGGCAACTCGGCTTCGGTGATGCATAGACGCTGGATCTTGGTTGCTAGGCCGGTTACTGGATCGACATCGACAATGGTTCCGCCGAGACGGGCGTCTTTGCTAGCGACTTCAAACTGGGTTGGATTCGAGGTGAGGGTGGTTTCCATGACGCGATCGATGCGGCGTCCGATAATGCTTTCGTAAGGGCCAGTCATGCCGACGTCGGCCTGAAAGGCAGTTCCGCCGGGCAGAATACACTCATCGGCTGTCGGCACATGCGTGTGCGTACCGAGCACTGCGGTGACCTTGCCATCCAAGTAGCGGCCCATCAGTTGGGCTTCGCTGGTCGCCTCGACATGAAAATCGAGAAAGCGAACTCGCACGTCGTCCGGAATCTCGGCCAACACACGATCGGCCGCGCGCCATGGATTGTCGGCGGGCTTCATGAAGAGCTGGCCGAGAATGCAAAACAGGGCCACCTGCGTTCCGTCGCGCGCCGTGACGGCCGTCCATTGCCGACCAACCGCCTCTTCGGGCAGGTTGGCTGGGCGGACGATATTGTCTTCGTTTCGCAACACCGAATAGATTTCTTTGCGGCGATAGACATGATCGCCAAGCGTAATCGCATCGATCCCCACCTCCATCAACTCGCGATAAATGGCCGGCGTCAGCCCCGATCCGCCCGCTGAGTTCTCGGCATTGGCAATCACCAAATCAAGCTGATGACGAACGATCAACCCCCGCACAGCCCGCGCAACCATATCGCGGCCAGGACGTCCGACAATGTCACCGATGAAAAGGAAACGCATGTGTGAGGTGTGAGGATCGAGGTGTGAGGATCGAGGGAAAGGTAACAGAGCTAAATCAGGGAGAAGTGTAGCACCCAATCACTCGCTCCTCGCAACTCTTAATGTGCTGTCTCTGTGATACGCGTTTCGCGGATCAGCGTGACTTTGATTTCGCCGGGGTAGGTTAGTTGGTGCTCGAAAGCTTTGGCGATATCGCGGCAAATCTTGGCCGAGGATTCATCGGTCGTGTCCTTGGCGCTGGCGATCACACGTACCTCGCGGCCTGCCTGAATGGCAAACGCTTGGCGGACACCGGCAAAGCCTGATGCAATTGTTTCTAGCTCTTGCATCCGCTTGATGTAGCGGTCGAGCGTTTCGCGGCGTGCGCCTGGTCGCGAAGCACTGCAAGCATCGCCGGCGGCGGTCAGCACCGTGTAAGGCATGTCGGGGCGAATGTCGTCGTGATGCCCAAGGGCTGCGTGAACGACTTCGGGGCCTTCGCCAAAACGCTTCAGCAGGTCGGCACCAATCTTGGGGTGGCCCCCTTCGAGATCGTGGTCGGCCGCTTTGCCAATATCGTGCAGCAAGCCTGCGCGACGGGCAAGTTCGGCGTCCATGCCCAATTCTTCGGCGAGCATGCTGGCGATAAACGAGACTTCGATCGAGTGCCGCAGGACATTTTGGCTATAGCTTGTACGGTAGCGCAGTCGACCGAGTAGCTCGATCACCCGATCGTGCAGGCCAAAGACTTGGGCTTCTTGCATCGCCTCTTCGCCCGCTTTGCGAATTTCGGCATCGATTTCTTTTTCGGTCTCAGCGACGAGTTCTTCGATCCGCGTAGGATGAATTCGTCCGTCAGCTATTAGTTTATTCAGGGCAATACGAGCCGTCTCTCGCCGCACAGGGTCAAACGCACTGACGATCACGACGCCAGGCGTATCGTCGATGATCACGTCGACGCCGGTGGCTTTTTCGAGGGCGCGAATATTGCGTCCTTCGCGACCGATGATGCGGCCTTTCATCTCGTCATTCGGAATGTCGACGGTGCTAGTGGTCGACTCGGCGGTGTGGG
>JAJDEE010000348.1 GCA_029259975.1 Planctomycetota bacterium | reverse complement strand
TAATCCGCGTTCATCCGCGTCCTATTCTTTTTTTTGGGGGGGAACCACGAATCCGAAGAATAGCACGAATGATAGCAGAAAAAGTTATTCGTGGTATTCGTCTGATTCGTGGTCTATCAACCGTCGACTATTTCCAGCCGTACGTCGAACGGGCATTTCGTAGAGTCCATTGGCGAATCTGCCGGAGCCTCAATCGTCAGCAGGTTGTGCTTTGCGACCGAAGCAGTGATATCGAAAAGTCCACTTGAATCGATGCCGAGCAGAGTGCCGTTTAGCGAAACGGTTGCTGATGCGGAAATCGGCTCGATAACAAGCCGCACAATTTCGCCGGGCGTCGGCTCGGCGGGCCAATTAAACTTGCGCGACCAAACGGTCGACTCGCCGTTGATTTCACATTGCCATGGGTGACGAAGACGGATGGTGTGCATGGGGAGGGGCTACTTGAGAGGAAGATAGGTGACTCGATCAGCAACTTCCTCAGTCAAGCAACAGGTGGCAAGCAATTCTAAGTCTTCGATTAACCTGCCGATGCTCGTTTCGATCTGCGGAGAGAAAACGATTCCAGGAAACCCATTTCCAGCTTGTTGCCACCGGGTCGCGATACGTAACAAGTCGCGATCTTGAGAAAACAAGAGGCGACCTAATGCAGACGCACGTTCAAGCAAAGCTTCGTCATTGATTTCACGAGTGCCATCCTCTTGGCTCGTTAGCACATCAACGCCACGCAGTCGCAACCCTTCGGTGACTGTGGCAGGGACATGGACATCCATGTACAAGGTCAATGGCACAGCTACGCACCCCCGCTCGATTTTCGTTGTAGCAATTCAGCACGAGAGATCGCATTTTGACGCGGCGATGGTTGCTCTGCTTCGGAGGAAGCATTCATCTGGCTCACTAGTTGCCCCACCAGTTGCTCGTAGTGGTCGTAAAAGTAGGTCAAGGCTGCGTACACTTCTTCTGGACGTAGGTCGGGGTGCTGACGCAGCAGTTCCTCGGCGGTCCAGCCGTGGTGGTAGTGTTCACTAGCCAAATGAAGCACCTTGTAACGGGTCTTGCCAATACGAGGCGAGCTGCCATTACCGTCCGAAGTAGCCAAAGTCAAATGCGGATAGTGGGCTGCGGTACTCATGGTGTGTTTTTCCCTCTTTAACCAGCGCCTAATAACTAGTGCCTAGCGTCTCTATTGCGGCACAAAATTCCGTGTGACGGTCGCTTCGCGAATCTGGCGCGAGTCGCGATCGTAGACGCGGATTTTGACTTGCATGCCGCGGAGCGGGGTGTCGTACGGCGGGGCGGTTTCGCGCTCGCCGGCGTCGTCGACGCCGTTGATGTTGTCGGTGTCGAGGCCATCGGTGCCTTCGTCTAAGCCAACATCTAAGCCCGTAGTCGGGTCGTTATCACGATCTTGATTGTCTAGATCGACTCCATCTCCGTCTTGATCGATGCCATCGTTTTCGTAGTGGTAGGGCCAGGTGTCGTATACGCTGGGATAGCCTGTGAGTGTTCCAGGGATTCTTGGGTGCCAACCAGCCTGATGCCGAAGGTAAAAGCGAGCATCGGGCTCAGTGCCGGCATTCCCCGTATAAGTTGGAAGCCAACCAAGATCGACATAGGCTCCAAAACCTTGTTTTGTGCCGCCTGTTGCCCAACCCGCATCACTAGGCTCGGTAATGCTGCTCGATATTGAGTACAAGGGAGCCCCCGGGTCATACACTCGCAAGTCAAACGCCAAGACATCGTTGAGCATGACGTCTTCGCCTTCGCGCTCACTGCTCTCTGCTTCTTCCAACTCCAACGTTTCAAAGTTCTCGCCAAAGGGATGCAATGGGCTGGCGTCGGTAAAAGGAGCGACTCGAATATTTTGCAGTTGAAGCGCGTGGGGAAATGGCGATGGAAGTGGAACACGATGGGCAAATCGGTTCTCACGCTTTGTCAGATCACTGAGAGTGTTCGGGACGCGCATCGTGCCTTCTTTGCGGAACGAAACGTCACACAAACGAAAGTATTCACTGTCATCGAGGGCATTTCTTTTGGCAGGGGCCGCACCGCTGTACAACGGTAAATCGACAACCCATGGGGCGATTAACAAGACACGACGGTAAACCGTCCTCATGCCGGGTTCACCTAGCGAGCCATCTGCCGGATTCTCTACGGAATACCAAATCACTTCCGCTAAATCCGACTCGATCGTCGTCATTCTCCACCATCCAGCATTCCCTTGACCATCATCAATCGTGGCATCCCAAACCGGCACTCTACCAACAAACGGTTCGCTCTCGCTTCGCACCGTCAGCGCCAAAATGTCATCGTAATCGCCGAGGCCACGACCGTTGGTGATTGCTCCTGTTGTGGGGAGTAATGGCGGAATAATTGTTGGATCGCCACCACTCGGAACAATGGACACAGTGTAGTCGAGTTCTGGATTTGTTGAAGTAACGCCATTGTTGGTACCGTCTGTCAATAGACTCGGATTCTTATCCGACCACTGCCCCTCAATAATTTCCAGATACCCATCATCATGA
>JAJDEE010000347.1 GCA_029259975.1 Planctomycetota bacterium | reverse complement strand
ATTGTTGAACTCGAAAAGATGGACGACTTGCAATTCGTCGTCGAAACCGTCGAGCAAACACGCCGCGACTTGCCTGGGTCGTTACCCTTGATCGGTTTTGCTGGGGCACCATTCACGCTCGCCAGCTACGCGATCGAAGGGGGCAGCAGTCGCACTTTCTTGCATACCAAAACACTCATGTATCGCGAGCCATCGGCGTGGCACGACTTGATGCAACGCCTTTCGCGGTCGATCGTGCTGTACCTCAACGCGCAGATTGCTGCTGGGGCGCAAGTCGTACAGTTATTCGATAGCTGGGTCGGCTGCTTGGGGCCAGACGACTATCGCAAGTATGTCATGCCACACATGCGCGAGATCGTCGCGGGCCTGACGCCCGGCGCACCATTGATTCATTTCGGCACCGGCAATCCAATGCTGTTGTCGTTGCAAGCCGAGGCCGGCGGCGACGTGATTGGCGTCGATTGGCGTATCGATTTTGCCGATGCCTGGAAAACAATCGGCCACGATCGCGCAGTCCAAGGCAACCTCGACCCGATGACGCTGCTCGCCGATCACAAAACACTCGCCGCCCGCGCGACCGAGGTGCTCGACGCGGCAGCCAATCGCCCCGGTCACATTTTTAATTTGGGGCATGGCGTGTTGCAACAAACGCCGGTGGAGAATGCACGGTTTTTGGTGGACTTTGTGCATGAAGCGAGTGCGCGGTGAGGGTGCCATGTATTAGGTCCCCTATATTTTGCTCTTCTCCACAATAAACCTCCGCAAATTTTTCAATCGACATAAGTTCTATTTTTTTGAGCCATTGCTCTAGAGTGACGCGGTTCTTGCAACACAAGTTCGCCCTGGGCACCTCCTTTTCACAGAATCGTGAATTTTTGACTTTTGGTGGCCTAATCTGGTAGAATGAATCGATGATTGATTCCGCAAACATTCCCGATGGGCTTGCTCGCATTCTAGACCCGGTGGCGGCGTGCTTTACGCCCGAAGTTGCCAGTCGAGTTGTTCATTTGCAGGCGGATAGTGCTCTGCAAGGTCGTATTGATGAACTTGCCAGCAAATGCAACGAGGGGACGCTGTCTCCAGAGGAAGAGGCGGAATACGACTCTTACGTGCGAGGCATGGATGTCGTCGCCATTCTACAAGCGAAAGCTCGCTCGGTTGTCTCTAAGCCACGTGGCTAATTTGCGAGCCAAGTATGGACGCGAAAACGCGATCGGCTGTACGAACTCAAGCTAACGATCGTTGCGAATACTGCCGTATCCATCAACGGTACTATCGGTTCACTTTTCACGTTGAACACATTGTAGCGAAACAGCATCGGGGCACAGACGCGGACGATAATCTTGCTTTGGCTTGCCACTATTGCAATCGGCACAAAGGGCCCAACCTAGCGGGTATCGACCCCAGCAGCGATAAACTTACCAGGCTCTTTCACCCTCGCACCGACTCTTGGAAGTCGCATTTTTCCCTGCAGAATGGCCGTATCACTGGGCTTTGCGACATAGGCAGGACGACTGTCGAAGTGCTGAATATGAATGCACCCGAGCGAATTCGACTGCGCGTACTCCTTGAGCCTGAGTTTTTCGTACAATAGTCGCACAAGAATAGAAATTCCCTAGGATTCTTAGGAACTCCGAGCGCTGCGGCTGCGTCGAACCCTCTATCAAGCCCCTTTCCCCGGAACTTCTTGTGGAGGATGCGATCATGTTGCAGGCGACTATGCGAGCGATGGCTTTGTTGGCCACGTTAACCGCGACGACTTTTACGATGGCGGCTACGAAAACCGTGGTCATTACCGTTGAAAAACCAGGACCCGTTGTCGAATTGCCGTCGAAACCACCTTTCTCGGGCAAGCGCGCGGCTGTCGACGTGGCGATTTTGCTCGACACGTCCAACTCGATGGATGGACTGATCAGTCAGGCGAAATCGCAGCTTTGGACCATCGTTCAGCAGTTTGCCAAGGCGCAAAAAAATGGGCAGACACCCGTGTTGCGTGTGGCACTGTTAGAGTACGGCAACACGAGCCTGCCGGCCGCCGAAGGCTACATCCGCCAAGTCGTGCCGCTGACCGACGACCTCGACAAACTCTCCGAGGCGCTCTTTGCGCTGTCGACCAACGGTGGCGACGAATACTGCGGGCAGGTGATCGACGAGGCGGTTACGCGACTCGATTGGTCGCAAGAACCGAACGGCTACAAGGTGATCTTTATCGCTGGGAACGAACCGTTCACGCAAGGCACAGTCGACTATCAAAAAAGCTGCAAACGGGCGATCGAGAACGGCGTGATCGTCAACACGATCCACTGCGGCAACCACCAGACGGGCGTCGACGGCAAGTGGCGTCACGGCGCGCAATTGGCCGAGGGCGAGTTTTTTAACATTGATCAAGATCAAAAAATCGTCCACATCGATTGCCCGCAAGATAAAATTATCATTAAGCTCAACGCAGAATTGAACAAGACGTATCTGTGGTACGGCAGCAAGGCGAAACGGTCGAATTACTCTCGAAACCAAGTCGCACAAGACACAAATGCCGCCGCCGAAAGCAGGAGTATCGCGGTCGGACGAGCTGCTATCAAGGCCGGCGGCGCGGGCGGAGCCTATCGCAACATCAACCGCGACCTGGTCGACACGATAGAAGAAGACGCAGACGTACTCAAAAAGGTCAAGGAAAAGGAGTTACCCGAAGTGTTGCGAAAAATCGCCCCCGTAAAGCGTGAAGCGTTTATCAAAGAGATGGTAACCAATCGCAAACAATTGCAAAAGCAGATCAGCAAGCTTGCCAACGAGCGTGAGGCGTACTTAACGAAAGAACGCAAACGTCTCGCCAAAGACGCAGGCGAAGCAACGCTGGGCGACGCGGTCGTGATGGCGATTCAGAAGCAGTTGGTCCGCTCGGGATTCGAGACAAATACTGCTGAATGAGATGAGTGATGCCACCGCGCAGCAAAACAGCCCGGCGAATTTTGTCGGGCTGTTTTTTGTGTGGTAGGGTTTCTTTACGTTACGCCGAAGGACGGCGGAAATACTGGTACGCTGATAGCACTTCGTAAAGATCACGCGAAATAGTGATGTCGTCGTGCTCGAAATCGGTGAGCCAAGTGCGCTCGCTGGCAATCGCATCGGCGATCAGCGGCAGAGCTTCGCCGACCGAGACAGTAACGGTATCTTCGTCGGAGTGGACCGGTGCAGGCAATTCTGCAGGACCACGGTAGACCTTTAGATAACTTGGCAGATTCGTATTTGGCATCGTCGAGGGTTCCTTCCCATCGCGTTAATAGACGTTTACTACGTGAGGCCAGGCACTTTGCCGGACCGTCACGACCCAACGCCCCCCTTCGCTCTCAGTCATGTATCGGCGGTATCGACAGTGAGCTTTGGTCTAATCCGGAAGATATTTCGGTTTTTTCCGATCGCGCGTGCTAGCAAAAACACGGGACCGGCTGCTAGCCTGTCCGGCAAGTCCGTAGGATGAAACTATGAAAAAAGCGAAGGCCGCGCCGCGTTGGCTTTCCTTGAGATACGTGATAAACCGGTGTTTTGTTAATCACTTGGTTTTCACACAAGGAGCAAGCCATGT
>JAJDEE010000346.1 GCA_029259975.1 Planctomycetota bacterium | reverse complement strand
GATCGACGTCGAGCAGCTTGCCGCCGCTATCGACAACAAAACCGCTGCTGTTGTCCTCCAACAACCCAACTTTTTCGGCTGTATCGAAGATGCCCAAACCATCGCCAAAGTCGCAAAAGATGCCGGCGCACTGCTCATCACGGCATTCGACCCGATCAGCCTCGGCATCCTCAAGCGTCCTGGCGACTACGGCACCAACATCGCCGTGGCCGAAGGACACACGCTCGGTACGCCAATGTCGTACGGCGGACCGTTCCTCGGCATCATGGCCTGCGACAAAAATCTCGTCCGCCGAATGCCCGGCCGCATCGCCGGCGAAACGGTCGACCGTCACGGCAATCGCTGCTTTGTGCTCACCATGCAAACGCGTGAACAACACATCCGCCGCGAAAAAGCCACCAGCAACATTTGCAGCAACCAGGGCTTGTTCGCCTTGCGAGCGACCGTCTACCTTGCGCAACTCGGTCCGCAAGGCCTTCGCGAAACGGCCAGCCTTTGTTTGCATAAATCGCGTTACACCGCTGAGCAACTTTGCGAGCAAGAACGTTTTTCACTGGCATTCGAGCAACCAACCTTCAAAGAGTTTGTCATCCGCGATGCTGAGAACGATATCGAAGGGCTGCTAAAATCCGCCGAGGGCGATGGCTTTCTCGCCGGCGTGCCCTTGGGGCAATGGTATCCCGAGCTGGCCGATTGCTTCCTAGTAGCGGTGACCGAAAAACGCACGAAAGCCGAAATCGATGCGCTCGTGCAATGTTTGGCGAATGCCAACTCAAAAATCCCCGTTCATGCTTAACGCAAAAAACATGCAAAACACCCGCGACACCCAGCTGATCTTTGATCTCTCCAAGCCGGGCAGCCGTGCCGCGCGCTTGCCGCAGTGCGATGTGCCGACACGCGATCTTGCGGCACTTCTACCCGCCGAAGCGATTGCCCCAAGCCCCCCTGCCCTGCCCGAGGTTTCCGAACCGCAAGTGATTCGCCACTTCGTCAATCTCTCGACGCAAAACATGTCGGTCGACACGCATTTTTACCCGCTTGGCTCTTGCACGATGAAGTACAACCCCAAGCGAAACGAACGCGCCGCCGCCATGCCCGGGTTCGCCGACGTGCATCCCTATCAGTCGGACGACACACTGCAAGGCATGCTCGAAATGCTTTACGAAATACAGGAAGCCCTACAAGAAATCTCGGGCCTGCCCGCGTGCTCATTACAGCCTGCGGCAGGAGCACACGGCGAGCTGGCGGCGCTGCTTGTCGCGGCGGCCTACTTCCGCGACATCTCCCTTAGCAACGGGGACAAAAATCGCACCAAAGTACTCTGTCCTGACAACGCCCACGGCACCAACCCGGCCAGCGCCGCGATGGCCGGCTTCGACGCGGTCACGGTCAAAACGACCGACGACGGCTACGTCGATCTCGACGACCTCGACGTCAAACTCGACGATCAAGTCGCCGTGCTGATGATCACCAACCCCAGCACGCTTGGCCTGTTTGAACCGAACATGCAAGAGATTGCCGATCGTGTCCACGCCGTAGGCGGTTTGATTTACCTCGACGGCGCCAACATGAACGCCATCCTCGGCATCACTCGCCCCGGAGACTGGTCGCCGGGAAAAGGGGGCGCCGACATGCAGCATTACAACCCACACAAAACTTTTAGCGGCCCACACGGCGGCGGCGGGCCAGGTGCGGGGCCGATTTGTGTGACGGAAAAACTAGCTCCGTATTTGCCGGTTCCTATCGTACGTCGAGATGGCGAGCGCTACCGCCTCGACTTCGATCGTCCCAAATCAATTGGCCGCGTACGTGCCTTTTTTGGCAACGTCGGTGTCCTGCTTCGTGCCTATGCCTACATCCGCACACATGGACCTGATGGGCTAAAACGTGTTTCCGAAAACGCCGTTCTCAATGCCAACTATCTGCTCAGCCGTGTGAAGCACATTTTGCCGGTACCGCAGGGAAACCGCTGCATGCACGAGTTCGTCGCTACGGGCAGCGCGCTCAAACGCGACAAAGACATCTCGGCGATGGACCTCGCCAAACGGCTACTCGACTTCGGCTATCATTCACCGACGGTATACTTTCCGCTGACCGTGCCCGAAGCAATCATGATCGAACCAACCGAAACCGAAAGCAAAGAGACGCTCGACGCCTTCGCCAAGACGTTGTTTCGTATCACCGAAGAGGACGCCCAAGTGTTGCACGAAGCGCCTCATTCCACCGCCATCAGCCGCCCCGACGAAGTCCGCGCCGCGCGTCAGCCAGTGCTTACTTATACGAAGTAGTGCCCTGGTTCAGCGTAAAATGGAATTTTGCCTCGTAAACGTTAGATAGTGGAGCGGCTGCCGCCCGCCGTATTCTTTGCGTTCACGCAGACCGGGGGCTCCATTGCAACTCCCTGGCCCTGAGTGCCGCATATCCTAGGAAAATCGAAAAGATTAACGATTTCACTACTTGTCATGTCGTAATATAACGATATAATGACCTTAGGAGATGTAGAATGTCGGACAAAAAAGTATCCACTAAGAAACCTAACGGCAGCCCTAGCGAGTTTGCCCAGGCTGCGGAATGCTTGAAAACACTCGCCCACCCGGTGCGTTTGCGAATAGTCCAGTTACTACTGCACGGGCGGTATACGGTTGGTGAGTTAGCTAAAGACTGTGGCATACCAGACAATGTAGCATCAGAGCATTTGCGTTTGATGCAGCGATGCGGATTCTTTACGAGTGAACGTGAAGGCCGCAAAGTTTTTTATCAAGTCGCTGAGCCACATCTGGTGAACATCATGGATTGTATTGAGAGTCGATTTATTTCTTCCACTTCAAAGACGGGGCAATAATTAAGTTCTTTTTGAGCGTTCGTATCAATATGATTTTCAGTTAAACGAAACAGCAAGGAGCAAAGATGATAACGTTTACTTCTATTTCAGTTAATAAACTTGCCGAGCTGGACCGTCAGGGCGACCCGGATGTTATCGATGTTCGCACACCCGTTGAATTTCGTGAAGTACATGCAGAGATCGCTCGTAATGTTCCGCTAGATTCGCTCGATCCCCAGGCGATCATGAAGTTGCGAAATGGCACAGCCGAGGAACCTTTATACGTAATTTGCCACAGTGGTAGCCGCTCTAGTATGGCCTGTCAAAAATTTGTCGATGCTGGGTTTCTAAACGTGGTTAGTATTGATGGTGGTACCTGTGCCTGGGAAGAAGCGGGCTTTCCAGTAGTGCGAGGAAAAAAGTCCATCTCGCTAGAACGACAGGTTCGGATCGCAACCGGTTTTTTGACTTTGATTGGGGCGCTGCTTGGCTTCTTTTATAGTCCTTACTTTATCGGACTTTCAGGATTCGTTGGTGCAGGACTAATGTTCGCCGGGATCACTGATACTTGCGCTATGGGCATGTTGATAGCAAAGATGCCTTGGAATCAATGCCAGTATGGATCCTGTTCGGTCTAACGGTACACTAGCTGCTGAAAGGCATCATATCGTTGGGCGAATAATTTTGAAGTATGGTCGTGATGAGTAGCGCAAGCGAAAGACGCCGTCGTACAATGATTCTGGCAGGCCATGTCTCGATTCTTTCACGCATTGCCTGCCTCTTTTACTGAGACTCAGAACTCGATAGTATGGTTTCTTTACCAGAAGGCGCCCACAGATTCTGACGAGGAGCCTCTTCACTCAATCCTAACGGCATCTAGCAAGTTCTCATGCCAGCACCCACCGCCTGCCAACTGATCCTCGATCCACCCGCCGACGGCGCGTGGAACATGGCCGTCGACGAAGTGCTACTGGACCACGTTGCAGAATCGGGCCAGCCCATCCTGCGGTTCTATCAGTGGCAGCGCCCAACACTTTCGCTCGGCTACTTTCAAAAATCGTCCGATCGATCCGCTCACTCGTCGAGTTTAGATGCCGACCTTGTGCGACGACTCAGCGGCGGCGGCGCGATCGTGCATGATCAAGAACTGACCTATAGTCTGTTCTTACCACTGACACACAATCTGTCACACGATCCACAATCCCTGTACAACACCGTCCACCAGACGATCGCGAAGACACTCAACAGCTACTTGAAAGTCTCGTCGTCGGATTGGCAGGCGGTACTTTGCGACCGCCCGTCGAATCATCACGCAATGGACGAACCGTTCCTCTGCTTTGAGCGCCGTGCAATAGGCGATATTCTATTGCGCAAAAAAAAGCCTGATTCACAAGCTCTATCGCACAAAATTGTGGTCATCGCTCAGCGGCGCAGACAGGGT
>JAJDEE010000345.1 GCA_029259975.1 Planctomycetota bacterium | reverse complement strand
ACCTTGATGTCAACACCGCGAGAAAAATCCTCAAGCTAATCGACAACCTCGACGATCACGACGACGTACAAAAAGTCGCCGCGAATTTCAACATCCCAGAAGAGGCGATGGCTGAATTAGAAATGTAAGATAGATGAGGTGAGGTGAGATTGATGAGGTGAGATTGATGATGTGAAAAATGCACATCATCAGTCTTTGATCTCACATCTTACATTCACCTAGTCTTTCCCGTGATGCTCGACCTTTGGCCAGTATTTTTGGAAGTCGAACTCAGGGCTGTTGTCGAGGTCGTGACAATCTAGGCACATCTTGACGACAACAGCCGTTTTGATCTCTTGGCCATCCTTGTTGCCCTCATTTTCGACGATCTTCAGCCGCAGTCCAGTCCGCAGGCGTTCCAGCTCGGCATCATCCACTGCGGTGTCTCCAGACTCGGCTGCAACGTGCGCTGCGCCTGGACCGTGACAATTCTCACAACCATTGTCCGTCAGATGCGGCGTTTTCGTCAGCCCCTTATAGCCCGAAGCATAAGGGAAAAACTCCTGGGGATTCCAACCGGTCACATGACAGCTGAGACACTCAGGATCGTAATGCCTTGGCGGCTCCAATCCAACCAAGCTTTGCGTCGCGTGGGCATGAGGCGTCGCCTCAAAAACTTTGGTCGCTTCCGTGTGACAGTCGGCACATGCCTCAGATCCAACAAAGCTGTCGACGGGGTGCTTGCTGCCGCTGAGTCCCAAACCACTCAGCTCCATCGTTTTCAATTCGTTTTGGTACTCTACGAGCAACGTTTGCATCGCTGCTGAATTTTCAAAACGATGGTCGAGCGGCACACGCTGCAATCGTATTGGTTGCTGAGGATCGTCGTAGAGACCGACCACCGTCAAGTACATTCCCTTGTGGCCTGCTTCGATATACTGAGTCGGAGTCACGTTGTTGGGTGTACCTTCGAGCGGCGTTAGGCGATGCGGCGGCTCCTCTGCCCCTCCGGTCGTTGCTACGAATTGAAACTGCGGGAATTGCTTGGCCAAAGCTTTCGCTTCGTCGGGATTGGCATGGGCCAATAGTATCAAGAGATCGCAGTTTTCGGCTTGCATTTCTGGCAAGACTTTCTGCAGGGCTTCGATTGGATCGGTCCAATGGATGTCGGGGAAATTTTGCAACGCCGCCTGATGTTCCCTACCAAGCACTGCGGTCACACCGATCTTTATGCTTCCTACTTGAATTGCGCGATAGCGGCTGCTCAGTCCAAGCGACGGATCAATGATGCTCAGATTTGCCGAGATAACCGGATTGGGCCGGCCTTCAAAATTCGACAGCACGTACGCTAGGTAGTTCGAGTCGAGCTGCAATTCCTTGATGCCTAAGCCAATCGCCTGATAATTGAGAGCCGTCAAAGCTTTCATCGCAAAGCGATACTTAATATCCGCTTGCGGTCCGAAACGACGGATTTGTCCGCCCATGTCGAGCGCGACCACGGGCCAGCCATCTGCCACAAGTTTATTCAGAACTGTGTGCCGCCGCTTGAGGCCACCTTTTTGATTCTCCAGACCGGCGCATCCGCACGGCTCCAAGTAGCCATCCATTTCTCCAGAAAAGACCAACACCAGGTCCGGCTTGGGCCAGTTGACAAAAATTGGGCCGTTCTTTTTCACTGCGTCAGCGATTTCTGCCTCGCGACTGTCAAACTTCGTCTCAGCCGCAAAGAGCAAGCTAAAAGTCCCACAGATCAGCAGTAACGTGCCAATTGTCCCTCGTTTTCGCCCCAAAATTCTCACGTTGTGTCTCCGGCAAGCATAGTCATCGAACCTATTCCCCCCATATCCCCACGATGCAATCGTAGCGTGTTGGAAGTCGGACGACTAGCACACTTCGCGCAGGATCAGGCTTCAAGCCTAAAACCCAGGTACAAGCATTGTTTGTCCCCAGTGACTGACAGGCTAGAAGCCTAATCCTGCGTGGGCTGTGGTCACTCAACCGCAAACCGCACCCGTAGACGCACGTCGGGGATTTGCTCGCTGTTCGATCGCAGCACGATGTGAGCATCGCTACTCACAGGTCCGCCTAGCCGGACGATTGGCGGCGTGCCGGCTGGCACTTCGAGTACTAAGGGCACATGTAAAAGCTCGGCTCGCATCTGTTGCGGTTCGCCAATCGTTGCCTTGAGCTGTGGTGGATCTACTTCGGCAACTTCCATTCTTGGCATTTGAGTCTGTTCCCCACGAATTGCCACTTTCAACCGCACCTTCTTGCCCTCGGCGCTCCTGAAAGAACCCATTTTAAGCAACCCTTTTTCCGGATTCCAACCAGGGCCAAAAATAGAAATATCACCAGCAACAACTCCAGCGATCGGCACCGAAAGCTTCTCCCTGTCTTTGAGGTTCGTGTGGAGTGTCAGCCAGTTGTGGAAGGGACCAATGGTTTTGCCGGCTTTGAAGGCAACCGTAACTTTCACACCACTCACAGCATCGGGATTCGGCAATTCGGCAGGATCAACAGGCGTAATACTTATCTCCATCTGCTTGGACAGCTCTTCGTCGCTCAGCTCGTAG
>JAJDEE010000344.1 GCA_029259975.1 Planctomycetota bacterium | reverse complement strand
ACAATACGGCCCGTTGCTGCTGTTTGGGCCTCCGGGAGTTGGCAAGACGCACTTGTGTTATGCGATGCTGCAGCAGCTGCGACAAACCTCGCGGCGCGCACATGCTATCCGACTCACGGCCGAGCAATTTACGGGCGAGTTTCTCTCAGCCCTCAACCGACGAGTCTTACCCAGTTTTCGCCATAAGTACCGCTCGGTCGATGTCCTGTTTATCGACGACATTCAATTTCTCGTCGGCAAGCGCGCGACCCTCGACGAGCTGCTCCACACGATCGACACCCTACAGGAGCGCGGCCGTCAGGTCGTTCTCACCTGCGACCGTAGCCCTGGCGATTTGCAAAAGGTTAGCCCCGAACTCGTTTCGCGGATTTCGGGTGGGTTGGCGATTCCTATCGAATCGCCAGATTTTGCCACGCGACTCGGCGTCGTACGGCAATTATCCCTGCGACTGAAAGTTTCTCTCGACGAAGAAGTGATCAGCCTGATCGCCACCCAGGTCGCCGGCAGCGCTCGCCAGTTGGCCGGCGCGATCAATCGCCTCGTCGCGACGAGCATGGCCCGTCAGTCGACGATCACCCTCGACTTGGCCCGCACCACGCTCGTCGAGTTTGTCCAACAGAACGCCCCCTCTGTCCGGTTGGCCGACATCCAACGCGCCGTCTGCGAAGTCTTTGGCGTCGAACCTTCCAGTCTAAAATCGACCCGCAAAACACGTTCGATCGCCGAGCCACGGATGCTAGCAATGTGGCTGGCACGCAAATACACGCGCGCCGCTCTCGGCGAGATCAGCGAGTACTTCGGCCGCCGCAGCCACAGCACAGTCGTCTCGGCTCAGAAAAAGGTCGAACGTCTCGTCAGCCAAGGCGCCGAAATCTCGGTCGCCGACCGTCCCTGCCAAGTCGACGAAGCAATCCGGCAAGTTGAAGCGGTGCTGCGAACGGCGTAAGGCGAGCGGCAGTTGAGAATTTGCCTGATGGCGAAAGAATTGCTTAAAAATTAGTAACCGTTCACGGAAAAATGAAAACTCACGCAAAGACGCGAAGGCGCAAAGGGAGAAATCCACTAAAAACAACGAAACGTAGTCCAGTAACCCTTATCTATTCTCCCCTGCTGTCTTTGTGTTTTTGCATGATTCCCTTTCCTTTACGTTCTTCCTTGCTTAGCGCCTTCGCGCCTTTGCGTGAGACTTTGTTCAAGCTAGGGCCGTGAACGGCTACAAAAATTAACCACGACGATACAACGGACACAACGTAAAATCGACGTTGTGTCCGTCGTGTCGTCGTGGTTCACTTCGTTTGTGGCAAAATGGATGTCGGTTGGGGCAGGTAAATACCCATTTGCCGCTCGCCTTCGGTAGCTAGCACTACAGCGAATGACATTGACTGCCAGCAGGGGCTTTCTATAATTCCGGCCAACAAACGAGTGGACGGTGACCGAAATTTCTCGTGTCGAGCATATTTTGTGAACCGTGTGTTAAAGATTGCCGACCAATGGGATAGGTAGAGACAGATAAACCTACTCTGCTAGCGTATTTAGATACTCAAACGTGAATGAATGCTAAGTTCGATTGCCGAAAAAGCGTCTGTGATAGCCGAAAAAGCATTTGTTTGATTTCAAACTAGACCCAAGACATGTGTGAGACGAAAGCTATGCGTAACACGATTGTTGCTACTTTCGTAGCTGTTTTTCTGGTGACCGGATTCGTCGGCTGCAAATTAACCTCCAAGATGCCCTGGTCAAAAACGGCTGCGACGGCCAGTGAAGATGCCGCCACGCTTGCCCATTCGGCACCTGCGTTGCCGGCCGATGTTGCGAGACAGGCCGATTCGCTTGCTACGACAAGCCCTTCCATCGATTTAACGACAACAGCCAGCGGACTGGCGGCGGCTGGTCAAGCGCCTGCTTATTCATCTGCACCGCCCTATTCGCCGTCTACAGCTACGTTGGCCACTAGTCCCTCTCACACGACGGGATCGGCGACCAAAACAACGACTCCGACAGCATACCCCACGACAGGCGCCTCACCTTACTCTATCCCGTCAGCGACATCGGCCCCAACTGTTGTGGCAACAGCGCCAAGCGTGCCGCCTGCCTATCAGTCTACCGATAAGTCCGCTGATCTAGGCTCGATTGCTATGCCTTACAATCCTAATGCGGTACCGCCAGCCAAGACGATCGCCTCGGCGGCTGCACCGGTAACTCCAAAAACCAGCAACGATCGTTACGGTTCGAGTTCGGTAGCTAGTACAGCGCCAGCTTATGCCGGAGCAGGTCTACCGCCGATCGCCAAAGCCTCTCTAGCGCAGCCGCCCGGTGGCGATCGCTATGCAAACGTCCAGGCAGTTTCTACTTTACCCGTTTCAACAACGCCTCCGATTGCTGCGAATTTAGCATCAAGCAGTGCCGCACCTCGATACGCCGCTCCGACGACAGTCGACAGCTATGCAACAGCGAGCACCCCTGCTGTGGACAACAGCATCACGCCGACGTTGCCCGCAATGACGAACGTGTCACCAGTCGCTGCGGTGACACCGACTCGGGTGAATCCCGCACCCGTGGTAGCGAGTGCCTCGCCGTATCGTCCCGGCGGAACGAGTTCGTACGAAGGCCTTGGTGTGGGACAACCGGCCGCTGAGATCGCTTCGCGTCCGAGACCAGACAACGGACAGGTCCCCAACGTGTCTGCACC
>JAJDEE010000343.1 GCA_029259975.1 Planctomycetota bacterium | reverse complement strand
TCGCCGAATTTTGCTCACGGGTGCCTCCAGCGGCATCGGTCGCGAGTTGGCGCTGCAACTGGCCCCACGTGGGGTAAAGCTGCTGCTGCTTGCTCGACGAGAAAAATCGCTACTCGAACTCGCTGACGAGTTGATGGACCTTGGTGCTACAAGTGCCGAACCTATTGTTGGCGACGTCACCGACGCCCAGCTGCGACGCGACATAGCTCGGCGTATCCAAGACGCCTGGGGCGGCCTCGATATATTGATTAACAACGCCGGCGTGAGTGCCCACAGCCGCCTTGAAAGCAGTACGACCGAAGTGCTACGGCAGATCATGGAGGTCAATTTTTTCGCCGCCGTCGAGCTGGCACGCGAGACCATGCCGCTGCTAAAAGCAGGCAACAATCCACTGCTAGTGAACATTGGCTCGATCCTTGGCCACCGTGGCGTGCCGCTGAACAGCGAGTACTGTGCCAGCAAGTTTGCACTACGCGGCTGGAGTGAGGCCATTCGACCTGAGCTTGCTCGCGATGGTGTCGAGCTACTACTTGTCAGCCCTGGCACGGTCGACACCGAATTTTTTGAGCATCTGATCGCCAAAGGCGAAAAGCTCCCTTGGGGAAAACAGCAAGGCGTGCCCGCTAACAAGGTAGCGACTCAGATTATTCAGGCTATCGAGCATCGTCGTCACGAAATTTATCCCAACTGGCGAGGGCGGCTGCTGATGCTGCTGAATCGGCTGTCTCCGAGGCTGGTCGATCGAATTATGAAACGATATGGTTGAGTATGCTCGAAATCCTTTACGACAACGGTCCTTGCTTAGTCGTCAACAAACCAGCCGGGTTACTAACGCAAGCTCCGCGAGGAATCGACAGCCTGGAAATCTGGGTCAAAAACTTTTATCGACAGCGCGAAGGCAAGTCGCCTGACGACAAGATCTACCTTGGGCTGGCCCACCGTATCGATCGTCCGGTCACTGGGGCGATTGTGTTCGGGCGGCATGTGCGTGCGACGCGTAAGCTTTGCACACAGTTTGCCGACCGCACGGTCAGCAAGGTGTATTGGGCCTTCGTCGAAGGGCGGGTAACGCCCGCCGAAGGTACCTGGCGAGATTATCTCAACAAGTGTCAGGGTATGGCTCAGGCCGAGGTCGTCGGCGCCGATCATCCCGCAGCAAAACATGCTGTTTTGCATTATCGCGTACTCTCCCACAGCATCGTGGGCAGCTGGCTTGAAATCGAATTGGAAACCGGCCGCACGCACCAAATCCGTATTCAAGCCGCCTCGCGCGGGCATGCCTTAGTGGGGGACTCGCAATATGGCAGCACAATCCCATTTGGCGAGCAGCACCCCGAGCTACGCGACCGAGGCATCGCGCTACACGCTCGTCGGTTGGGGTTTACACATCCCATGACCAACGAGTCGGTCGATGTCGTCGCTCCTTTGCCTGTCTCTAGGGACGAGATTCAACTTCCGGAGATAGCGTAAGCTGATCCGCCAAACGAGCTGCAAATTCCTCAAACTGGAAATGGAACCGCCGAGAGCGCCAAGGACGCCAAGAAAGCAATAGTAGAGAGACTATTCTAAGAACGCCTGTACCGTTTAATAGCCGATACATCTCCCAGGCCTACTAAAATCCGGGGCTTGGTAAGGTGGCCAGACTTGACGGGCGCGTCATCCCTTAATGGTTGCAGACGAGTTCGAAACCGTTCCACGAAGCAGTCCTCAAAACGACCGCTCGGGAACCTGTTCCAATCGTGAGCATGTTCTATGAATCCCCTCCCTGGGCAAATCCCTTTGTTTCAAGAGTACCTTTGATAAGTACATTTGGCGCATGGTCGTGGTGCTGAATTGCCTGGGAATTTCGCCAACAATTCCAGCGAGTTGTCCGCGAATTGCTATCCGCTGTCGGTGAGAAAACGTCACGCGAAATCCACCTGTTTTCAGAAAAACGTCACGGCAAGTCCACCTATTGAGGCGAAAATATGTCATGGGAGGTCCATCTTTAGGCTTTCCTGGCTTACTTACATTGCCCCCCGCTCACACTATCGAGATTCGCCTTAACGTCGGTATCACCGAGCCAGCGGTGATGATTCTACACTAAAAAACCGGCCCGATCTCCGACTCTGGTGAATGCGTTTGATCGTCTGCATCTCGCTGCGGTTCTACGGGACGAAGAATATGCCCATGCCCCAAGTCAATACTTTTGCCTGGATGAAGTTCGATCTCAGACCGAACATAACCTTCGGGTATTTCGTCGATCACTTCAAGGAACAAGTTACCCTGCTGATAGAGGGTGCGTTGCGGAGTCGGAATGTTTTGGCGAGGCTTGTATTCGTCGCCCAGAATCTTGAAGCGAGTAAAACGACAGAGTTGATAAAGACCGAGCAGACCGCCGTAGTGCCGCCAATCAAAATCTGAATCGTGTAAGTCACGCGTACGCAGTTCAATTACATCAGGAATAGAGAAGATTTCATCCCTAATCCCGCTGTTGATCATCCATTTCGGTGCAAAAGGTGCATGTGCATAGGCGTTACGGATCAAACGGGAAATGTGGTATGCAGCTGCAACTTGGCAATCGGCAACGATACACGGTTTGGGTTTCGTTTTCGATATGGCGTCATCGACAGCCCGCTGAATTTGATTGCCAACCCTCCGAACAGCGCCCGGAATACCAGGGACAACGGCTTCGATCGCATCCTTGACGGCAACCGCCATTGTTAGTGTCGCAGAGTGTTGAATGACGTGGGCTGCGTATTCGGCCTGATCATGCCGAAGTGCCATCTCGTCGTAGCTCACGGAGTATTTTCCGTGTGTCCACAACTGAGGAAAGTCGAGCGGCTGGCGATCATGCGTGACCGCGATGCGAACAGCCCCTGTCAAGCGGAATTGGAGTTCGGCGTCGAAAAGGTAGCCGATGTGTTTATCGCGTTTTGTTGTTGCGTTAGATGCCATGATTTACCTCGCCACCAATAGCTATGGCGAAGGGACACGTTAAATGTGGTGAGGGTTCACAGTTGGCTTGCCGATGAACTGCTGCAAGATTGAAACTTCTTTAGTAGTGCTTGCATACTGAAGGTGACGTTCAATGTCCCGGCGCTATTATAATGGTTAGTCTTCCGAAGTTTCAAGATAAGCATCTATTTCTCGTCCCTTGAGTCGCCATACAAGTAAGGCACCCCCCGCAACTTGCCAATCTAAAGTAGATTAGCCACCCGCCGTACGCTACTGCTCCAAGCATGGCCACCTAGGGTTGGCCACGGTCGTCACTCACGCGAAACGCTTTTTGTCGGAACTCCTGCCCTTGTAATCGCAGGCATAACGACAGACGTGGTTGATGTTCTTCAAAGCAGTCGACGACACCCGGTAAACATCGGCTTACCACCGGTGCTAAGGGGCGGTCTTACCAATCGCCATGTCGTTGGTCCGTAGATCGCAGTGCATCGAGAG
>JAJDEE010000342.1 GCA_029259975.1 Planctomycetota bacterium | reverse complement strand
GATGGCGAAACTGTCTTCAATCCTAAAGACGACGAAATCCTTACCGCCGGCGATGTCGTAATCGTCATGGGGCCAGAAGCAGATATCGAAGAGTTTTATGAGACCTGCATCGCGCCTCAACGCGAAGCGGTTCTTGTTTAGGGCAACTTGCTACTTCCCAGCCGCAATCAGAAATGTCGGTTTCAGCGCGTCGAACGTCAGTCGCTCCAATTGGTCGGTTCCGCGCGCCACGTTGATCATCCAAACTTGCACCTCAGCCGTACACTTGGCCAAGGCTTGGCGAAGTTCTTCCAACGCACCGATGCTGACGAGGTTGGCGACGAGTCGGCCCCCTGGTTGCAGGCGTCCGAAGGCAAGCTCGGCCAATCGTACTACCTCGCGGCCGCTGCCTTCGATAAAAATCGCGTCCGGGTCGGGCAGCGCGGCCCAAACTTCCGGGGCGCGGCCGAGGACTGGTGTCACGTTGCCAACGCCAAATCGTTCGGCATTCTCGCGAATAAATGTTTCGTCCACCGCGTCTTGCTCGACCGCATAAACTTGGCCCCCAGGAGCCAGTAGAGCGGCTTCAACGCTGACCGTCCCACAGCCGGCGCCGATATCCCAGACAACACTGCGAGAATGTAGGGCCATCTGAGCCAACGCCATCGTGCGAATTTCGGCCGGAGTTAGCAACCCATGCTTAGGAGTCGACTGGACGAACGCGTCGTCGGGATTGCCAAACAGACTACTCGCTTGCAAGTCGCGTGGACGGTCGGGGACATCGGCGTCGCGCACCAGGACCATCACGTTAAGCGATTCAAACGAATCTTTGGCAATCTCTGCGATCGTGCCGCGCGTGACACGTTCGTTGCGGGCACCCAGGTTTTCGCAAACGTAAACCGTAAAATAGTCGATCTTGCGATCCAGCAGCGCTTGTGCCACCGCCGCCGGACCATTTTGCTCGGTCGTAAACAGTCCGACTTTTTCGGCAGTGCGTATGCGCTGGATCACCGTGTCGAGCGAATGATTGGCCAAGTTGGTCAAATAAGCTTCGTCCCAGCTTTCTTTCACCCGAGCAAACGCAATCTGCATACTGCTGACATGAGGAATGATTTCGCAACGGTCATGTCCGAGTTTTTCGCACAGGAAACGTGCCAAACCATAAAAAAGCGGGTCGCCGACCACCAGCAACACAATCTTAGCGTCGCCCGCAGTACCAATTTTCTCGACCACATCTTCCAAGTCGCCACTCACGGTCAAATGCTGGCCCTTTGCCTCGGGCACAAGAGCTAAGGTACGCTTGCTGCCCGCCAAAACTTCGGCGCCAAGAATCAACTGCCGCGTCGACTCGGATACAGCAGCAAGACCATCGTCGCCGATGCCGATGATTGAAACAGGGCGTGTATTGTTGGGCATGACAGTATCAGTCTTCAGTGTTAGAGAAACTCGTCGTCTTCGTGTTCTGTAAGAATCTCCTCGGCAACCAATTCCAGCCATAGTGCCGCGATTTCCGGCGAGCTTTTCTTTGTGGCAAGCCGATTTTGAACGGGACCTGCTTCGGATTTAAGTTCGGGGAAAGTCAACAGCAGCACTGCCAAATCGCGCCGGTCGGTAAAAGACTTAGGCTGACCTTTGCGTCCGCAACAGGCGACCACTTTGCTGGCGATTATTTCGGCTGGACTCGAGACCAACACACCATCGATCCGCTCAGTAGGCGGTAGCGCATCGACGGTCCGTAGATCGACTAGATGACGATTCTTGGGCTTGGCTATTTGATAAAGACGGTAACCGGCCCCATCTCCCACCGTACGAAGCCGCACCGCGATGGAAAAGAGTTCATTGAGATGTTGGCGTAGTTCTTCCGCAAGCTCCTTAGCACGAGTTGAAATAATATCGACATCCTCGGTCATGCGACGTTGATCAACGTAGGCATTCACTGCCATCGCCCCAAATAGGGCCGCGTCGTCGCGATCCTGAAGATAGTCGAGTACCGCCTGTTGAATCTTACCCAACGGTAAGGGATCGTTCATCATCATCTCGCGAAAAGTCAATCCGGTATCGATCAGCATGCATGTCTCCTGGTTTCTAGCGCACCTGAAAATCAGGAGTGCTGCCCTCCATTCTAGCAGATGAACGCTGACCACCCAGCTACATATGCCGAGGAAAGATATTTAGATCAAGCCCCAGGACGTACACCATCAGCGAAATAATGCAGACAAAGCCGACCGTGTGGAGGGCAACCACGAATTTTTCGCTAGCGGGGCGCCCGCGGATACCTTCCCAGGCGAGAAAGACCATGTGACCACCATCAAGCATCGGAATCGGCATGAAGTTGATGACTGCTAAGTTGGCGCTGAGCATAGTGAGAAACAAGAGCAGCTTGCCAGGGCCTTCAAAAGCCGAATAGCCGGCTGCTTTGGCGATCGTGATCGGGCCGCCCAGCATGGAGATCGGTATCTGCGAGCCGATCTTACGAAGGAAACGAAACACCATACTGAGCGAGTCCTTGGTGTTATCGAAGCCCAGCTGGAATTGCTCGCCTAGCGTGTTGGCGATTTTCAAGCGTTTGATCTGAGTAAAATTAAAACCGCGAGACACGACGAATTGTCCCTCGGCAACCGCCGGTGCGAGTGTAGTCGTGGCGACCTCGCCGTCCCGTTTGTAAGTCAACTTGACTTCTGTACCTGGGTATTGTTGTTGAAGCAGCTCGACGAACACTGGCCAATTGTGTTTGCCATCGACTCCAAACTTGAGTGCGTCTAATTTTTTACCCTTCTTCTTTTCCGGTAGAATAAATTCAGCTTGCGTGATCACGTCGCCTCCCTGCAAACCGGCTTTTGCAGCTGGGCTGTCGGCCAGTACGTTTCGGACACGGTTGAGTACACGATAGGCGATCCCCAAAGCGGGCGCCGAAAGTGGGTCGTCCTCGCTGCCAGCAGGCTCATTCCAAGTCACGGTTCGTAATGGAAGATCGATTTTTTCGCTCTCTTGCCGTCCATCGCCCCCTGAGGTCGAGCGCCTGACTGAGAGACGGATTGTACGGTTATCATCGGCCATTTGGCGGAGCTGTTCGGGCAAGGCGATCGGGTCGTCAAACTCCTTGCCTGCGAGTGCTTGGCTAGCAGCCGTGTCGTCGGCATAGCTGATCCTGTCGATAAAGTCGCCCGGCTCAAGGCCCTTTTCCGCTGCAGGAGAGTTTTTCTGAACGGCAACGATCTTGCCCATCTCCATCGCCAAACCAAGCCGGACCATCGGCTGCGCCGGGACGGTCATCGATACGATCTCGCCGCCTTCGCGTTTCCCAAAACGGTCATCTTCGGGCGGCGTTCCCCCCCGACGGACCGTGACCTCGATCGGTTGGTCTACTTCCTGAACCAGCTGGGCCAGCCATTCGTGGTAGTCGTCTATCTGCTGCCCGTTCACCGCGACGATTTCGTCGCCTGCCTGAAAGGCGCTAGAGGCGTTTGCGGCAGAACTGTCATCAAACACAGGTTTCACTTCGGACATTCGCAGAGTGAATGGAGAAGCAATTCCGACCCTGGCTAGGCGGCCTGAGTTTTGTCGTGGCAGCAGGTTGATCGATTCGACCTCGTCGGTTGCAGCACGCCGCACTTTGAATTCGAGGCCATTTTCCAAGTCGCCTAGAGTCACGCTTTGCATGAGCTGGTTGAACGAAGGGTTCTGCGTCTCGCCAATCGCGACGATCTCGTCACCAGGGCGAATATCGGCCTCGTATGCCGCCGATCCAGGTGCGACATGCGACACGATGCTCGGCACAACCGGTACGCCCAAGCCGTAAGCGATGGCCGCAAAAATGACGGCGAAGAAGACATTCATGATCACGCCGGCAGAGATAATCGCCATGCGCTGCGGCACGGTTTTGGCGAGGTAGCTGCGGCTGTCCACGACAAACTTTTCGCCATCAGGGCCAACGATTTCTTTGGTGGTATTATTGCTTTCGCCGCTGACTTCTGATTCACGCACTTGTTCGGCGATGTTGGCCGGATTGTCGTCTTGGCCGAGCATCTTGACGTAGCCGCCGAGCGGAAGGATGCCGATGCCGTATTCGGTCTCGCCCCACTGGCGACTGATTTTGTAGCCGCCAACATCAAAACCGATGAAAAACTTGTCGCATTTGACGCCACACATTTTGGCAACGGCGAAGTGACCCAATTCGTGAACGAAGATGACCGTGCCCAGCCCAAGGCTTACCTGCAAAATTACAAGCAGCCACTCGAATGGCGACGTGGCAAAAATGATACCTGCACCCAACACGTCGGGCACTAAAGCATCGGCAATCATGGACATGCCCAATGGAAAATCTCCTCGCGAGCCCAGCGGTCGAGTTCGACCAGCCGGGTAAGTGTGGGGCTGGACTCAAAATTGTGCGAGTCCAGCACGCTCCGACAGGCCGGAACGATTTCGGTAAAGTGTAACTCACCAGCCAGGAATGCCCCAACCGCAGCTTCGTTGGCTGCGTTAAGCACAGCCCCGCTTGTGCCGCCCGATTTGGCGCACTGGAGGCCTAGCTCGAGGGCGGGAAATTGTTCGAGGTCAGGCGGCTGAAACTCGAGGCAATAGGACTGCTGCCAGTCGAGCCGTTTGGCGGCACCGGCAACCCGCTCTGGATAGCATAAAGCATACTGGATAGGCAGCTTCATGTCGGGGGGGCTGAGTTGGGCAATAATAGAACCGTCAACGAATTCAACCAGCGAATGCACGATCGACTGCGGGTGGATCGTCACTTCGATCCGCTCGGCTTCGATGCCAAACAGCCAACGGGCTTCGATGATTTCCAACGCTTTGTTCATCATCGTCGCGGAATCGACGGTGATTTTTGGCCCCATGTCCCAAACGGGATGCTCAAGCGCTTCGGCAATAGTGACGCGTTTGAGCTGCTCGGACGAATGATCACGGAATGGCCCTCCGCTAGCAGTCAGCACCAACCGCTCAACTTCTGACGGTTGGCCGGCCTGCAAAGCCTGGAAAATTGCGCTATGCTCGCTGTCAACCGGCAGTAACATCGCGCCATGCTCTTCGGCGAGCTTGGTCACCAACGGGCCAGCGGTTACCAAAGCTTCCTTGTTTGCCAGGGCAACCGTCTTGCCCTGCTCGAGCGCTGCCCAGGTGCTGTCCAAACCGGCACTGCCGACGATTGCCGCTAGCACAATGTCGATATCTTGCTTAGCGACAACCGTAGTGAGCGACGCAGCACCGACCAGCAGCTCGGTCTCAGCGGGCAAGCCCGACCAATCGAATTCGGCGGCAGCTTGCTCGTCGGTGGCGATCACCCAACGTGGTCGATACTGCTTGGCCTGTACAACAAGCTCCTCTAACCGTGTATTGGCAGAGAGGGCCACTGCCTGCAGGCGACCTTGGCTGGCCTCAATCACCTCCAGCGCACTGGTGCCAATGCTGCCTGTCGAGCCTAACACAGCGACCTGTTTGGTTTGCTTTCGATGTCCGGAAATGTCGTTCATGCAGAGATGATAGCCTCTAGAGGCTTTCTTTTCCTCTCCGACTCAAAAACAGGGGTAATCCCAATGTCAGCAGTAGGAGGCAATTCGGCTCGCACAGCCGTTGAGGATGATATAGTTCCCGGCCCGGTAAAGTTGCGCTGCCAAGCGAGGAAGTCTGCCCCGTCGGAATCCCCGTCGAGGTCAGCGTCTCCTTTTGTGTCAGTACCAAAGTCATCCGACCAATCATCTAAATCATCCCCATCGACATCACCGTCTCCGTCATTGTCACCGGGCAAAGGTGCTGCGTCATTGCCGAGTCTCCACGCTAAAGCGTAATCTTGGAAGTCACCAAACCCGCCTAAAGCTCCGCCTTGGTGATGCACAACAATTTTGTAGTTTCCAGCCGGGTAGTCGTTGGAAAATACGTGCTCGACATTCTGTTCAAAAGTTTGGGAACGCGCAACAGAATCAAGTACCAAGTCTGTCCCATCGGCTGTCATTAGGTACACGTTTAGATCGTTCAATTCATCTGCAAAAAACTGTTCTCCTGAATCGAAGTCATCATCAAATCCTGTTATTTCAACATTGCGGTCCCAAGCTAAAGTTATGGCGATGTATTGGTCTCCTGCAACTGCTTGATCCAAAACGTACTCGTCACGTCCACCAACACCCACTCCGTCGTACGCCCATCCTACTAACGGGACGTTTCCTGGTGAGTATTTCCCAGGACTCAACTGATCTATCGCGGCATCAACGTTAAGATGCCCCACTCCCAATTGATCGTCCAGTGCAGTAAATGAGCTGGAAAATGCCTCGGATTGTGTCCAGTCCTGGTTGTTTGAATCCAAGATAGTGCGATTCGACCCGTGCACACCTGCAAGCTTGTCTGCGGAATTCATCATTGCCACTTTCATAACTTCGTGGCGTTGGGCATTGCTGTCAAAGCGTGGAACTGAAGTGTCGATTTTATTTTTCACGAACTGGTGTAGCAGAGCAGTCGCTCCGGTGACATGTGGGGAAGCATAACTTGTGCCATCACGAAGCTGGTCATTGTGGTTGCCTTGTGTACCCGTCTCCAATACGCGTACTTCAAATCCAGGTGCCAGTAAATCAATGCTCCTTCGTGACCCTTCCGCGTCCAAGCTAAAAAAGTTTGTGCTGTTTAAGGAAGAAAATTTGCCATAAATGCTACTCGTAGTAGTCAGGAATTCAGAAGAAGCGATAGTCACCCCGTTGTAGTTGTCTGAAGGTGAGGACGGGTCATTCTCGTCAGCGTTGTTCCAGGACGTAACGTAAAGTACATTATGTTCTTTTGCTGACCAATCCACAAATTGAGAGAACAACGAATTGCCATCGGTGTCCTCAATGAATGGTTCTAGTCTATGCCCCCAACTCATGTTTATCGCACGCATCGGAAGACCATTGACGCCAATTATCCGGTCATGCGCAAGGGCCAGTGTGTTATCCTGCGCCCCACCGAAACCTATCGAGTGCAACTCTGCTTTTGGTGCAACCCCTTGATGCAATGCACCGAATTGTAGACCCGCTATCATTGTGCCAGCTACACCAGTTGCGTGGTCAGCAACTAGAAGAGAATTTGCAAAATCGACACCGCTGGAACTGGGCAGTTGGAAGTAAACTTGCTCGGGGATCGTGTTAACGGCAGAAAAGTTGAAAGCATCTTTGTCGGCCTTTCCTGGTCGTCCTATCTCTGTTTGCCCAATTCTTATGCCTGTGCCGTCAAGTCCAGTTACTTTTGAATTGATTCCGTTTCTGTTGACAGTGTACGAAGCGCCATATGCGGTGCTGGAGACGAATAGAAAAGCTAGAGCTAAGTAGCGCATGCTATACTCCAATGTCATTGGACTCGAAATGTAAAGGAATCACTCACGTATCGTTTTGTGTCTCTAAATGGACTGTCATGGTTACCGTCTGAATCTATCGGCTGTTCTTCAATAACATTTACTTTTACTGTTCCCCTCAAGCCCTTACCAAGTGGAATGATCGCAAAATGTGTTGACATGTTCTTCGTCGCGTGCGATACGAAACGAAACTTCACGTTGATAACGTTTTCTGCTTTCTCAACAACCGTGAGACGAACGTATCTGCTGCAAGAGTAGGAATAGAAAACCAGTGACAGTTCAGTTTCGGTTGGTTGAATCAGCTCCGGTTCCTTCTTTTCTTTCAGAGTATTCATTTCGGTCAACAGCCGGGCAGCATCTTTTAGTGCGTCCAGCTCCGTTCCATTAACAATTATAGCTGTGCTAGGATGCTCACCGTATCTGGGCAGATTTCGATGCGATAATGCTTTCTGTATCTGTGCGACGAATGACCTTTTGTACAGTTCGTTGTTGGGTAATGCTGGTGGGACTTCTTGCAAATCCCGAATATTTTTGGTTCCCGGCATCTCTAATGCCCAGATTTTGTCCAGAGGTATATCGACGATCTCATTCCCGCACGCCGTATCGGCAGTAACAAAAATCAAAGACAACGTGAGTGCTGTTAGAAATGCCATTTCTGTTCCTCCACTATCAACATAAGGAAATGCGGGGATCAATTAGAAGTCAATTATCGCTTTTCTGCAAACTTGTACAGGAAAACCCCAAATTGAGGTCACTGCCTCAGGCCTGGGCCTTTTTAGGCAACGTAACGAAGATGCGGCCTGTACTAGTCACACCGGACCGTTACAGGCTAGTATTTTAGAGTCTTCCTATATTAACGGCAACCCAGCTACGGATGCCTGCGGAACGTGGGCAGGCTTCGTTGTCTTTTCGCAGGAGCTAACTTACGATAGGTGGTAGGAGGAACGAGGTGCGAGGAACGAGGTGCGAGGGGGTTTCCCTGGTTCCTCGCTCCTGGTTCCTCGCTCCTCATTCCTACCCGTAGCATCGGAGAAGCAATGGAAGAGCAGAACGACAAAAAATCCACGAAGGGCACCAAGGACGCGTCCGACAAGAAACCTGCACCACAAGGCAGCAATCTGGTGTGGTATGCCCTTGCATTAATGACAGTGCTGCTGCTGCTCGGCACAGCGTGGAGCGGTGGTCAGCGGGAAGAGATTAGCTGGAGCGATCTCGAGGAGCTTATCGTTCGCAGCAATCCCGACGTTCTGGGGAAGAGCGAAGACACTAACTACATTACTGTCGAAGATCGCGATGCCAAAGAACCAGTTAGTGTCCGCCTAAGCCTAAGCGAACCATCGGATATTATCATCAGCCCCACCGGCGTGACCGGCTTCGTCCTGCGTCGCGAAGCCCGCCTCGGCCAGAAGGTCGCGTCGAGTACTGGTGACGATGCCGAAAAAATCGTACCTGAGCTAAAATACGGCGAACCTACGAGACGAACCTTCTACACGGCTCGCGATTCTGAAGAAAATCGCTTGGCGGAGTTGCTCGCCGAAAATAATATCGAGGGTTGGTCGTATGCAAGCCCTCCCAGCCCGCTGCTCAACGCGCTGCCGATGCTGCTGATGATCGGCATGTTGCTGCTGCTGATGGTCGTGATGCTCCGTCGGATGGGCGGTGCCGGCTCGCCAATGGCATTTGGTCGCAGCAAGGCGAAACTCTACGCACAAGAAGAAATCGAACAGACTTTCGACGATGTTGCTGGGGTCGAAGAGGCCGTCGACGAGTTACGCGAAGTCGTCGACTTCCTAAAAACCCCAGATCGTTACCAACGTCTCGGGGGTCGGATTCCCAAGGGTGTGTTACTGATCGGCCCGCCGGGAACGGGCAAAACGTTGTTGGCCAAGGCCGTCGCCGGCGAGGCAGGCGTGCCTTTCTTCAGCCTGAGTGGCTCTGACTTCGTCGAAATGTTTGTCGGCGT
>JAJDEE010000341.1 GCA_029259975.1 Planctomycetota bacterium | reverse complement strand
GATATTCTGAAAGCTTTCGAGAGGCTCGACTCTTCGTATGGGCTTAGAACATTTGAACCTGGCTTTGCGACGGATGCACCGGGCGTCGGTCGCATCACTAAGCTGCCCTGCGGTACCGCAGAGAACGGAGCCGTCTATGTTCACGCCACGACTTTCGCGATAGCAGCCCTGTTCAGAATGGGGGAACCAGAAAAGGCGTGGCAGCAGATAGCAAAAATACTACCGTTCTCTTCTCACCACAAGGCTCCCAGTCATTCACCGTTTGTGATGCCCAACTCCTATGTCGACAACCCACAGCTCAACCTGACGGGCCAAAGCATGAACGATTGGCAGACAGGTTGCTCCAACGTGCTTCTTAAATTACTGGTCAGATACGCTTTTGGATTCCAACCTGAAATAGACTACTTGCGAATTGCGCCTGCAAATTGGCAACCTTTTGAATCACTAGAACTCCATGGCCTAGTTCATGGCAAAAGAGTACGACTTGAATATTCTCAAGGCGACTTGCGACGGCGCGAAATTTATCTCAATGGTAAGGCTTGGCCATTGTTGATCCGAGAGGAAACTTCGGGAATATCGGCTGCCCATATTCCCTATGAAGAGCTAACAGCGAGTAAAATCAACGAAATCACCGTCTATTGATGACTCACGTAATTCATCCAAGCGACGATAGAGACGACGATAGAGACATCAACGCGACGAACGGCCAGTAAAGAGCTGATAATGCTGACAATTCTGTCGTGGTGTTTGCGTTTTTCGATCGATAACGCAAAGAACGAGCCGTAACGCAAAGAAGCCGACGATTGCTCGCCGGCTTCCGTGTGTCAATTACGTCTCTGTAAACACGCGTCATTCGATTAGTTTGGCGGTGATTACTACTTTGACGCTGATTATGTCGTCACACACAATTAAGCAGGTGTGACATTCTCAGCGCGTGGACCCTTCGGTCCTTGACCCTCGGTGTAAGTCACTCGTTGGCCTTCGCGAAGTTCGTCGTAACGAGCCCCTTCTACGTTGGACGAGTGAAAAAACATGTCTTGATTGGTTCCCGTGTCGATGAACCCAAAACCTTTGTCCGTGAGTCGCTTGATCGTACCTTCAGCCATTGAAACGCATCCCTAAAAAAAAGAAAAAACCATAGGGTTGTCTGAAACAAACATCTTCAGACGACTCGCCCTATTTGCGATCGATTGTAGCCGATTTGCGACTATCGGCAAACAATATCTTGATAATCGCCAAAAAATCGACAAAAAAAGTCCTAAATCACCGAGAACACGGCTGTTAGAACAGCACTGGCTTGCCCAGCTTACGCCTAGCAGGCACGAATTGCCCCGCATGCATCATGCCGTGCGTCGCGATTAGGATAAAAACATGGCCCACAGTCGGGCAAAAGTTTGCGAAATCTTCTGGGCCAGGCTTATCGAGATCGGCGTCCGAAAACTTGGCTAGCGCCGCCGTCGTGGCTGCATGCACTTTCTCAAACAGGTCGAGGTATTCTTGCTTCGTGCAAAACTTCGACGCCTCGTCGTCGCCAGCATGTTCCTTATCGTGCTGCTCTGCAAACCCTTCGGGCAATGTTGCCGCCGAGCCAGGTGCAAGCATCTCCAATAAATTACACTCCGAGGCGATCAAATGCCCCAACTGCCAAGCCAGGTGGTTACAACCTTCCGCCGGCAGCGTCATCAACTCTGCATCGGTCAGATCGCTGAAATAACTGTTCAATATCATCGAACTCGTACCAAGCGTTGCGCCAATAGCATCCTGTGTATTCATCGCTCTTGCCTTCTCCATATGGAAAAACAAACAAACCCAATCACAATGGCAATGTATAGGCTTGAGCGCTGAGAAGCTAGGGGCGAGAATTTTCAACTTTCAACGCGTACTGGTATTTCCAATTGTTTCTGCTCGCCTGCATAGCAACGCACTAACGACGCTACCAGCCGATGGAGCATCACCATCAACGGCCCCGTCTGCTCGACCAACTGCATCGTCTCGGTCAACACTTCGAGTAACTCCCCCTTCGCTTCTTGATTCAGCGTTTCGTATCCCTGCCGATGCATCTCGCGCACGCGGTCATCGACCAACGGTCGAAACGGTTCCATCAGATCGTCGGCCAAGCAGAAGGCGTTCGAACGATTACGATGATGCACCCCCAAGCTTGGCATCAGCCCCGCTGACACAATCGCCCGCGCAACGGCTGCCCTTACCACAGCATAGCCATAGTTCAAAAAAGCGTTGATCCCGGGTTGCTCGCGGTCTCTGCGGAAAGACTCCTGCCACAACCAATTGGCCCAATAGACTTTTGCCGCCTGCGCCTCGACATTCTGTGGGTCACCCGATCGAACTTGGCTAGCCAACGCCAATAACTTTTTATGTCCTGGTCGTTCTGGAGGAAGGTTTCGCGCTTGCGCGTGAATTTTTGCCACAACAACTTGTTTCCAAAGATTCTTGCAAAGCGGCAAACTCGCGTTCAGTTGATCTTTCAGACGCCACACTACTTGTGAATGATCTGCCAACGGTAGCAGCATCGCCGTCGGCAGATGATCGCTTCCACAGATCACCACCGCAGCATCGCTTTCAGCTAAGGTCGCCAAAGCGGCGTGCGTATAAGTCGTCTGCGGATGGTCGACCATTACCACGCCGATATCCTCGCACGGTACGCTGCCGACCAATTCGCCATTACGTTTCAACAGCAACTGCCGATTGCGCACCGAAAGATGGGCTGGCTCACGCGAAATTTCAAGCGTTCTCTTGATCACAGTTGGACCTCACAGAAGAGAGAAGAAAAAAGCCCTCCGTGACGGTAATTTCGCTAGTAACAACTCAAGCCTAAACCGGGGACGAGCCAATTGCCAGAAAGAAAGCTAGAGGGTAAACCCCAGGATTGACAAGAAGTTCATCAGCGCATAGAAAAACGCCCCAGCAAGGAGGCGTCAAAAGGTTGCGTTCATGCCGAAGCATGCCGCAGAGCCATGCGTGCTAAAGCCTTACTATGATTAGGGGCAATCGCCGCTCGGATACATGTTTGCTATCATATAGGCTTGTCTTCGTGAGTCAACACATTTCTTGAACCATTTTCAAAGACATGAAAAAAACGACCACTCTACCTAATCCCCTTCGTTACTCACTCGGCATCGACGCCGGTTGCGCTTCTGTCGGCTGGTGTGTCGTCGAACTGGACAAAAAAGACCAGCCCGTTCGAGTTCATTCTGCCGGCATCCGAAGATTCGAGGCGGGCGTCGAGGGCGATATCTCTCGTGGCCGTGACGAATCGAAATCGCAACAGCGCCGCGAAGCACGCGGTCCGCGTCGAAACACTTGGCGGAGGCAATGGCGGATGCGCAAAGTTTTTCGCATTTTGCAGCAAGCCGAGCTGCTGCCCACGTCTGAGGACGATGGCCACGATGCTCGCCACCAGCTTTTTCTCGATCTCGACAAAAAGCTTGTCAGCAAACTAGACCTCATTACCGATCACACCAGTGCCCACGTAGTGCCCTACACACTTCGCGCCCGCGCACTCGACGAATCGCTGCCTGCCCATGCCCTCGGCCGCGCACTTTATCATCTTGCCCAACGACGCGGTTTTCTCTCGAACCTCAAAGCAGGCCGTGGCGAGAACGAAGACGAACGTGGCAAAGTCAAAACGGGCATTTCCGAACTCGCCGCTGCTATTGATCAAGCCAGCGCGCGTACGCTGGGCGAATACTTTGCTGGCCTCGACCCCGAAGAGATTCGCATCCGTCAGCGCTGGACCGCCCGGCAAATGTACCGCGACGAGTTCGAGGCGATCTGGCTCGCCCAGGATGCGCACCATTCGCAACTCACCGACGAGCTGCGCGAACGACTCGAAGCCGCCATTTTTGATCAACGTCCGCTCAAATCGCAACGTGGGCTAGTCGGCCGTTGCGAACTCGAACCGTACAAACGTCGCGCACCAACCGCCTGCTTGCCGTACCAACATTTTCGCGTACTGCAACGAGTCAACGACATGAAAGTTCTTTGCCCCGACGGCGAGCTACGTTCGCTCGAAAGCGAGGAACGTACCAAGCTTTTGACCGAATTATCGACGCAAGGTGACATCTCCTGGGCAGCCACAAAAACGCTGCTCGGCATGAAAAAATCAAAAGCCTACGGTCGGAACTACGAGTTTAATTTTGAGGAAGAAGGCGATAAAAAGCTGCTCGGCAACCGCACCGCCAGCAAGTTTGCCAAGGCCCTGGGCGACGATTGGCACGCGCTCGACGAAGCAGCCCAAACCGACTTGGTCGATAGCGTGCTTTCTTTCGAGGACGAAGAGCCGCTTGTTGCTCACTTGCAGCACCGTTGGAAGCTTACTGAACAGCAGGCCGTAGCCGTTGCCAGCCTCTCGCTCGAAGCGGGCTACGGTAATCTCTCTCGACGAGCGATCCACAAGCTCCGCCCGCTGATGGAGGAATGGGTCGCCTTCTCAACAGCCCGCAAAGACGTTTACCCCGAGTCGTTCGAGGCTCAAGAGGCAGTCGACTATTTGCCGCCATTCACCGAGATTGCTCCCACCGTCCGCAACCCGACGCTTACCCGCGTGATGGGCGAGCTACGCAAGGTGGTCAATGCACTGGTCGCCAAACATGGCAAGCCGGTACTCATCCGCATCGAGCTGGCCCGCGACCTCAAGCGCTCACGCAAAGATCGCCAAAGAATGACCGAGCAACGCGATCAAAATACCAAGTCTCGCGATAATGCCAAGAAAAGACTGTTGGAAAAAATGGGGGCTAAGTACGACTCCCCGCACTACATTCTTAAACTTCGCCTCGCCGACGAATGCAATTGGGTGTGCCCGTTCACGGGCAAAGGTATCGAGATGGGCACGCTCATCGGCGACAACGCGCAGTTCGACGTCGAGCACATCATCCCCTACAGTCGCAGTCTCGACAATTCTTACGCGAACAAAACGCTGTGCTTTAACGACGAAAATCGCCACATCAAAAAGAATGGCACGCCCTTCGAGGTTTACGGATCGACCGACCGCTGGGACGAAATGCTCGAAAGGGTCCGCCACTTCCAGGGCAAAACGGCCAAGCGGAAATTGCAGCTCTTTCAAACCGAGATACTGCCCGACGCCGAAGATTTTGCGAACCGCCAGCTCAGCGACACCCGCTATCTTTCGCGATCGGCCGCCGACTACCTCGCCACACTCTATGGCGGTCGAAGCGACAAGGGCGGAAAGCTGCGAATCCAAGCTTCGCCCGGTCGGCTGACCGCAATGCTTCGACGGGCCTGGAATCTCAACCAACTCGTCGGCGACCCTGACGATCCGCACCAAAAAGACCGCGCCGATCACCGCCATCACGCCATCGACGCCTTTGTGGTCGCGGTCTCCGACCCTGCTACGGTCAAAGCCGCCAACGACGCCGCCGCCCGCGCCGAATCGTACTTTGCCCGCGACCTGCTCGCCGACATGCCGCCACCGTGGGAAGGTTTTGAGTGGAATGAGCTGGGCGATGTGCTGGACGGCATCATCGTATCGTCGCGAGTGAATCGTAAGCTCAACGGAAAACTGCACGAAGACACCATACTCGGCAAGCCGCAAAAGATCGCCGACCCCAAAAAACCTGGCAAAACTAAGACAGTTCACCACGTTCGCAAGCCGCTAGCCAAAATGTCGCGAGGCGAAGTCGGGGCGATTGTCGACAATGCCATCCGAGAAGCCGTCCTAGAAAAACTCGGCAAAATCGGCAGCGACCCCAAAAAGGCCTTTGCCGACCCCAACAACCACCCGTATCTCACCGCCAAAGACGGACGCCTCATCCCCATCCACTCCGCCCGCATCCGAAAAGCCGACAGCACGATCGAAGTCGGCAAAGGCTCGCGACTGCGCCGCGTCTGCCCGGGCGACAACCACCACATGGAAATCGTCGCGGTCCTCGACAAAGAGGGGAAACACAAAAAATGGGAAGGCCACATCGTCTCGCAGTTCGAGGCGGTCCGCCGCCACCGCGCTGGCGAGCCGATTATTCAGCAAAATCACAGCCAGGGCAAAGTTTTTTGTTTCAGCCTCGCAACAGGCGAGCACCTGCAAATTACGAATGGCGAAGAGCTGCTTTTATGGCGAATTACTACGATTTCTGGCGAACGAGTAGAATTAGTGCGACACTATGACGCTCGCCCAGCTAAACTGGAAGGTAAGAGAGTTACCGGAGCACGCATTTTTCCAAATGTGAACAGCCTCCGGAAATCAAACGCGAGGAAGGTCTCCGTTGACCCATTAGGAGGGATCCATCTTGCCCGAGACTGAAGGTTTGGGCCGACAATGTCTCTCTCAAAGTACCGTGCTATGTGGTTGGTTGCCATGTTTGATTTGCCGGTCAAAACCAAACCGGCGCGCAAAGCGTACACCCAGTTTCGCAAAACGCTGCTCCGACGCGGCTTTACGATGCTGCAATACTCGGTCTACGCCCGCTACTGCACCAGCGAAGAGGCGAGCAACGTCCACCGGCACCATCTCAGCAAGATACTGCCCAACGCCGGCCAAGTCCGCTTTATGGCGATCACCGATCGCCAATTTGGCAAAATGCAGGTTTTTTATGGAAAAAAACGGGTGCCCACCGAGCAAACCCCCGACCAAATGCTCCTGTTTTAGTGCTGTTCTTTCGTCGCAACTCCAACCAGCGGCAAGGTTTAGGGGTCAACCAAATGTATCCGAGCGGCGACTCCCGACCAACCACAGCCATGCGGCGATTGAAGCGGGCGATCGACGAATGTATCCGAGCGGCGACTCCCGACC
>JAJDEE010000035.1 GCA_029259975.1 Planctomycetota bacterium | reverse complement strand
TTCGCAGCACTGGCAAACTTGGAACGCGACTTTCTGCCGCCATTCAACGAGGGCGTTGCGCAGCTCAATGTGATTTTGCCGCCAGGGACCTCGTTAAAAAAATCAAACGAGATTGCCGAAACGGTGATTCAACGTCTCATGGACGTAGAAGGGGTTGAGGCATTTTCGCGAAGGACGGGCCGTGCCGAACTGGACGAGCATGCCGAAGGAGTGAACGTCACGGAGATGATCATTAACTTCGATCCCAATTCTGATCGCGGTCGCGAGGAGGTTCTCGATGATATTCGCTACGCCATGCTGGACATTCCTGGAATTGTTACGACTGTCGAGCAGCCGCTGGCTCACTTGATTTCGCATATGATCTCAGGCGTAAAAGCACAAGTTGGCATCAAAATTTTTGGAGATGATCTTAGCATCTTACGCAACAAGGCGCAAGAAATGGCAGCAGTGATGCGTGGCATCGATGGCGTTACCGACCTGTTGGTTGAACCACAAGTCGAGATTCCGCAACTCCGCATCGAACTCGATCGTAACAAGCTCGAATTGTATGGGCTTACGCCGGCTTACGTGAATGAATATATCTCGACAGCCATGAAAGGCGAAATCGTCAGCCAAGTGCTGCTTGGCCAACGGACGTTCGATTTGATGGTTCGTGTCGATGAAAAATATCGCGAGAACATGCAGTCGTTGCAACGGCTCTCGATCGACTTGCCCAACGGCGGCACAACGCCATTGTCCTCGGTTGCAAGCATCTATCCCTCGAGCGGACCAAACACGATCAACCGTGAACTAGTGCGCCGACGCATCGTCATCCAGTGCAATGTTTCTGGACGAGGCCTAGTCGACGTAGTCACCGATATGCAAGCAGCGCAAGGACAAGTCATCGAGTCGCTTCCGCCAGGATACTTTGTTGAGTATAGCGGGCAATTTGAAAGCGAAAAGAATGCCAGCCGCATTATTGGTGTGTTGTTCGGAGTGTCGCTGTTTGGCGTGATGATGGTGCTGTACACGATGTTTCGATCGGTAAATTTTGCCCTGCAGGTGATGGTGGCACTGCCAATGGCGTTCATCGGCTCGGTAGCCGCGCTGGTAATTACTGATCAAACACTGACGGTTGCCGCGATGGTTGGCTTTATCTCACTTGGAGGCATCGCCTCGCGCAACGGCATTTTACTGCTCAACCATTATTTGCATCTGGTGCGCTACGAGGGAGAGACTTGGTCGAAAGAGATGCTTATCCGTGCCGGCAAGGAGCGCTTGGCTCCCGTGTTAATGACAGCACTGACCTCCGGCATTGGACTGGTCCCACTGGCGCTTTCTGCAGGAGAGCCGGGCAAGGAGATTCTTTATCCGATTGCCACCGTGATTCTTGGCGGTTTGATTAGCAGTACGGTTTTAGAGTTTTTTGCTCGTCCAGCACTGTTTTGGAGTTTTGGTTTGAACGCCGCACGTCGCGTGGTTGAAGAAACGGCATCACAAGTTGAACTGGTAGAGGAAGAGACGCATTGACCAATTGAAACCGTTTTTTATTTTGCAAATGTACCGCAATTTAATTCCAAGGAGAACTGTTATGAAACTTTTTGCTACGATTCTATTGCTCGTTGCTACGATTAGCTTTGTAGGGTGTGGACCGTCTGAGGCTCCTAACGCTTCTTCACCTGCCGACCACGACGAACATGCCGGCCACGACGAACATGGACCTGACGAGCATGGCCATCCGTCGGAAGGTCCGCATCATGGCAGTCTTCTCGAGCTGGGCAATGAAGAATATCACGCCGAACTTGTCCACGATGAAGCCGCAGGCACAGTGATCGTATATTTACTCGATTCGTCTGCAAAGACATCCGTTCCCATTGAAGCGACAAAAATTTTAGTCAACCTCACGCACGACGGCAGCGCCGAACAATTTGAATTGGTGGCCAGTCCTCAGTCGACGGACCCGTCTGGAAAGTCGTCGCAGTTTGTCTCGACCGACGTAGAACTTGCCGAAGACCTTGACCTCGAAGATGTCGAAGCTAAATTGGTCGCCACAATAGACGGCAAGCAGTATCGTGGCGACATCGGGCACGACCACTAGTACACGCCTACGATTTACCCGAAATCGCCCCGGTACTAGCGGCATAAAAATTGGCCCGGCCGGTATCCGTCAATCTTGGGCTGTCGCAGACACGACGCAATAAACTCGTTGTGTCCGTCGTGTCGTCGTGGTTCATTTTTATATTTCCGTCACGATCACGTGATTTTCTTGACTTTGCAGTTTGCCTGCGGCTACTTGGCTAATCCTTTACAGGACAAATGGTCTGACAGAGCAGCTTCGCAATAGCTCAGGATTGGACTAGTGCTATGGCTGCGGCCGGCGATACGCGTGCTTAGAAAAATGTGACGGACTAGCGTCAGAGTTGCATAGGCGTCGACAATCGTCGAGTGGCTATCTTTCTGTAGGGAACAATAACTTTCGACCAATGCATTCTGGCATGCCGCAAATGTGTCGGGAGTGCCATGTTTTCTAAGGCTGTATTCGATGAGGTGCCCAACGAAATTGCCAATGTCGAGGTGGGGATCACCCATGCAATAAAGATCGTGGTCGAGAAGAAAAATGCGGTCGCCATCCACCAGTACCTGATCGGGATAAAAATCGCGATGAATGCCCGTTTGCTGAGTGGTGGGAGTCGAAATCGCCAGTTCTCGGCACTTCGTGAGTACAGCATCAATTCGAGACTTGAACTGAGGCATGCGTCGAACAACTTGCGGTAGCTTCTCTTCAAGAATCTGCAACTCATCCTCGATCGTATGCACTCGTTCGGTGATGATGTCTACCTGATGAAGTTTATAAGCCGTTTCTGCGACACGTGCAGCGATGGTTTCACCATTCGGCCCCGAGAGGGCGTCCCAGCTTACTGTTCCTGGCACGAACTCTTGTAACCACATCTGGACCTCGGGTACGGTTCCGAGGGGACGAGCTACAAAAATACTATCGTCGTTGTGGTAATCAAAACGACTCTCCCACATTGCTTGCTGTAGTCGAAAACTCCTCTCGTGACGGCTCTTCGCATGAATAT
>JAJDEE010000340.1 GCA_029259975.1 Planctomycetota bacterium | reverse complement strand
GCAACGTGGTTTTGGTGTCGGCGGTTTGCACAGCGAGGGAGATGCAAACAACAGCATCACCGTGGACGGTGACGACCTCTCGCTCTGGGAAAGCCAATTTGGAATGCCGGCAGGTTCGCTTGTTAGTGGTGCCTTCACTGTGCCAGAGCCTGGCTCGTCCTTAGCCCTTCTACTGGGGATTCTCAACACCATGATGCTTCGACTAAAATAACGCCGTCCCGTTCTTCCCATTGCAAGGTTTACACGTGAATTCGAAGGCCTCAAACAAGGATGAAATAATTACCGTTGTCACTGGGCTGCCGCGTTCTGGCACCTCGATGATGATGCAGATGCTTGCTGCGGGAGGGTTGCCACCGTGGACCGACGAGGTTCGCTCCTCTGACACTGACAATCCCAAGGGCTACTATGAATACGAGAAAGTGAAGTCGCTTGCCCGTGATAATTCCTGGTTAGACAAAGCAAAAGGCCACGCGATAAAGGTTGTGGCACCGCTGTTGCCGAGTCTTCCGCCAAGATTTTACCGCATCATCTTTATGGAACGTGACATCGACGAGGTCCTGCGGTCACAATCAGAGATGCTCAAACGCGGTGGAAAAACAGGCGCCCGTTTGTCAACAGAGCAGCTTGCCGCTGTTTTTCAGGGGCATTTACGAAAGGCTGAAGAACTGATTCATAATGCAGATTATCCCGTATTGCATGTGTCTTATCGGGCCTGCGTGGAAAAACCGTCGACTGTGGCTCACAATGTAAAAGAGTTTATTGGCAGCAATCTGGATGAAGCGTCCATGACGGAAGTGGTTGATGACACACTTTATCGCCAACGTGGTTAGAGCAAAGTAAAAACGACGGTGGCGTGCCCCCCCGAACCCGCCACCGCCGTTTGTTGTTTTTTAGCGTTGCGATTTTACCGTGTTCGGACGGCGGGCGACTCGCGAACGACCGCGTCGACGGACGAGATTGGCTAGTGTTTTGCCTTCGGGTGGGATGACAAAGAACTCGGGGTCGTCGATCACCCAAGGCGTCGACCAGTTCTTGCCGTTTTCCCAGTTGGCGACGTTGAAAAAGATGTTGTCGAGGTAGAGGCAACGCGAGCCGTACGGAAAACTCGAATAGAGGTGATCTTCCGCTGTCAAATCTTCCACTCCGGCATGGGCGTAGTAGTGAACTTGGCCGTCGGGTGTGAATGACAAACCAAAGGTCCACCAGCCGGGTTCGTAGATTTTCGGTCCGCCGAAGTCGCGTCCGCTGCGTTGGGCGCGGAAGCTGATTTGGGCGTGGTCTTGGTCGTGTTGCCGGCTGGATTCGCTGCGGAACAAGATGAAGAAGCCGGGCCAGTAGGGTTCGATCGAACCTTCGCGATCGCGGCCACGCACGTCGGCGCGAATGCCGAAGGACGCGCCGGTGCGATTCTCCCATTTGTCGAACGGGGGAAGATAGACACGTACTGTGCAGCTTGGGCTCCAGCTTACGTGAACCGCTCGACCAATCCGGCTTTTCACGCCCATGAGCAGGTCATCTTGCATCTGTTTGCCAGCTAATTCGCCGGGTATGCCGGAGTATTTGGTTGCTAGCAGCATTGCGCCGGCACTGCCTAGGAGGCCACCGGGCGGCGTCGAGACACGTTTGATGAGATCAGGCTGGCCGCGTAAGGCGCTTTCGTACCAGCGTCCGTTACGCGATTTGCCGCCGGGCGGTCGTTGTTGTTCGTCGTCTTCGTAGCTAGCTTTGCGGCCATTCTTGATGTAGCCCCACTGCGAATCCTCGAAGTCGTCGCCCGCCTGCGCGACTTTGACACCAGTGCCCGGTGTAAACGGCTGGTCTGCTTGGGCCTGCGCTGCGATCAGCAGCACGATTGTCAGGGTATAGAGTCGAGCCATCCTTGGCGTCTCCAGGGGATGTGAGATATTTGATTGGAGATTGAAGAAGTGGTGCTCTGGGGCACTTTCACATCTGCAAACTCCTACCTTCGAACGGACATTCCCCTTATCGGCAGATCTTGCGCAATCGTTAAGCTTTATCTGCCGCTAGCAGTGAGGGGGGATTTGAAATTTAGGATTGAAGATGCGAAGAGCTAGGCTTCATTTCAAAACTCCTATATTCTCGTTAGAGATGCCAGCAGAAGGAACGAATGCCTATTCTTCTAGAGAGCTATGTAGACTTTTGTTTCTTCCAGGGTACGTAGCGTCGAGCGATGAAGCCTAAGCAGGCTAGGAAAGTGCGTTTCGGCTCTTAGAAGGACTCTCGTTGTAACAACTTTGTCGAGCACAACGTTCTGAGACGATGAGAATTGGAGGCGAAGTCTCAGTTCCTGTGTTGGTGCCTGCGCTAATGATGCGAGTTCCGTTATTGCCGAGTGGGAACACGCAGAGGTGTCGAAGTGAGGGGTGGGTTCGATCTTGATACATCTACGGTATTCAACGCTTTCCTAATCCTCATCAAGGCCATAGCAGCGCAATGTTTTTCGCATTTTTGATTTTCGTTGAATCGACGGGCGTTGCCGTCTTCGCGAGTGTATCGAAACGTAACCATGTTTACTTTCTGGTTTTGGAATGCATCTCGAACGTCTTTGGTATTTTTCGGATTATCGTCAACAAAAACGATGTGCTTGAAATTTTCGAAATTGCCAGATTTATGCAGCAACATTCGCAGCATCACACCTTTATTCTGACCCGCAACCATGTACACCCCTTCGCTGTAGCTTACTTTCCTTGGTTGTTCGAATTGGTCTGGGCTGAGTGGATCGGCGAGCCACTGCTGGGCTTCATGTTTTGTAATTCCCGATTGTTCAATATGGGAAACGTCATACGGATAGTAGGGTCCAGCGAAGCCTTCGAGTGGAACTAAACGACTCTTGTGAAAGTCATAGCCGTTTGCGAGCAACTCCCGTCGAGTGGCATCGCGAATGTCGTATCCTCGAGATGTGAGAACTAGAGTTGTAAATCCGGCTTCCTGTAGTTGCCCGACGGCCTCTGGCTGGCGGATCGGTTCAGTGGCTCGCATGCTACTAATTGCGTATAACAGGCGCTGAACTCTAAGGAGTTCGTCAAAATCACCCACGCGCCGCGAGTCGTACTTCGGCAACGTCTGCTGCCAGTTGAACCACTGATCGCTGGAGAGGTCTTGATTCATGGCCAATAGGGTGTTGTCGATATCAAAAACCAGTAGCACTTTATCTTGGCCGCCCTCAAGCTCAGCAAGGCGAACTGCCTCCGCTTGGACTTCGTCAAAACTAAATGCCGTTTGCTCAGTAGATTCTTGGCCGTATGTGGAACCAACCAATACGAAGCAGGCGATGAAAAGGACTATCCCGTGTAGATTTACTCGATGCATCAATAGTCATCCAGTTTAGTGTAATTGCGAGATCGCAGGTGAATCGCATACTCCTAGTCCGTTTAGTCTTGTGGACTAGGAGTATTCCTTATTCGCCAAATCGGGCAAAGATGATGATTAGACCGACGTAGCGGTTCCTTTCACTAGTATAGCTAAATGCTGGAGGTTGTGTGAAAAACTCTACGAAAGCCGTGCGGCAATTCCTGCGACAGCCCAAGATTAATGAGTGAATCAGAACCCTCGGCAACAGCCGAATCGTCTCCGAAGAGCCGACCTTATCCCAAAGAGTTTCAGGAAGATGCGGTTCGTCTGGTGACCGATGAGAAGTACACGTTCAAGGCTGCCGCTCAGGCGGTGGGCGTGAGTCAGAAGAGCCTACGAGATTGGCATAAGAAGCAGGGGACGAATGCCGAGTGGTCAAAGCCTAACAGAATGCGACCCCCAAGCCACCTCTTCAATCCTAAATCGCACCTCCAAAATCGCATATTTTTGCGGCGATCCGTTGGTCGATCACCTGTAGTATTAATTTGTGCAGACCCAGGGGATCTGTTACTCGAAACTCCACATTGCCGCAGGCTTTTGATGCCTTTGCTGACAGTGCAGGAATGTCGTGTTTCCAATGTCGACCCGGGCCGAGAAAGTAGGGGAACACGACGACCTGTTCTGCACCGCGCTCGACGCAGCGTGCAAAGGCGGTGGCGATTGACGGCTCGGCTAGCTCCATGTGAGCCGGTTCGACGATTTGCCAGTCGGCGTGTTGGCGGTAAGCTTCGACGACTTCCAGGAGTAGCTGGTTGCTTTCTTTGCGCCGCGAGCCGTGGTCGACGAGGATGATGGCTGTGTTTTTGGTGTTCATTGTTCCAGCGATCTGTTACGTCGCGGTTATTATTGGTTGTTGTTGCAACATCAATAGCCGCAATGCGACGCATCGCCGGAGCGCTGGCCAGCTAGTTTTTATAAATCTTATGCTGCGGTCGACCCGACAGGATTTGCTCTTTGCCCCAGTCGGTCACGGCACGGAAGTCGTCGCTGCGGATGAACGAGGTAAAGGCGTCTTCGTCAGACCATTCGCTGGTGATGAGGTAC
>JAJDEE010000339.1 GCA_029259975.1 Planctomycetota bacterium | reverse complement strand
CTGTTGGCGTTGGCAGCTTGGCAACGACGTTGGCCCGATCATCGAGCCAACGCAATCAAGCAGGCGGCGTTGTCAGGTGTTCGCTGGCTGTTGGATTTGCAAAACAATGATGGCGGCTGGCCGACTTTTTGTCGTGGCTGGGGCAAGTTGCCTTTTGATCGCAGTTCGACCGACATTTCGGCGCACACGATGCGTGCGTTACATGCTTGGAGTGACTGTCTGCATGTGCCAACTTCCGACGCGCCGTTAGCTCGCCGAATCGGCAGCGCCACGCAGCTCGGCTTTCAGTATCTCGAGCGTCAACAACAAGCCGACGGTAGCTGGTTCCCGCTTTGGTTTGGTAACGAGCATCATCCGCAGAAAGCAAACCCCGTTTATGGCACCAGCAAAGTGCTGCTGATGTACTACGAGTTGGGGCAAAGCCACTCGGAGGCGGCGCGGCGGGCAGCCCTCTGGCTCGCGAAATCGCAGCAAGTAGCGGGCGGCTGGGGGTCGGAATCACATTGTAGCGTCGAAGAATCGGCTTTGGCGATTACAGCGTTATTGCCCTATTCTGCAGAAAGCGGGCAAGTCGAGTCGGCAGTCGAGATTGGGTTGTCTTGGATGATCGCAGCGGTCGAACAGGGCCATCATTTGCAGCCGACTCCGATCGGTTTCTACTTCGCCAAGTTATGGTATCATGAGCGGCTGTACCCCCAGATTTTTGCCACCCAGGCGCTGGCGTCCGCATGTCGAGCATTCTCGGCGATGCCGATTCCTGTGGGGACGAGATAAACGTAGGATAGGCTTCTAGCCTGTCCGTCGCACAATATTTACATTTGGCATTTACATTTGGCTGACAGGCTAGAAGCCTATCCTACGGCAGATTTTTGATACCGAGGCGAAGGAGCAGCACGTGTCAGAGGCATCGACGGAGATCAGCAACGAGCAAGCGGTCGTTCTCAGCAACGACTCGCCACTTAGCGCAATCGACAGCAAACGGCCTGCTGACAAACGGCCTGCCCGCAAACGCCGCCGCACAGCCCACCTCAAAGATGTCCCCGACACACGAGAGCGGCGCGAACACCTGCGCAAGCTTTGTCGACAAGTTGCGCAGCGTCTGAACCGCTCGCAGTCGTTTTCCAAGGACGAGCTTGAGACGGTCGCTCGTCAGCTGCTCGCCGAGCAGCAATTGCCCGAGGCCTACTTGGGCTGGATCATGGTGATCCTCTCGTCGGAATTCTGGCGCGATCAAGTCGCCGCCGTTCCGCCTGAGCGACGATTGCTATTGCTGCCCCACTGCCTCAAGCACGCCGAAGGTTGTCCTGCCGATTACGATCAATTCGGACTCGACTGCAAAACGTGCGGCGCGTGTAGCATCGCCGACTTTCGTACCCAAGCCGAAGAACTGGGCTACAAGGTGCTGGTGGCTGAAGGTTCGCCGATCGTGATGAAGATTATCATCAGCGGCTACGTCGATGCGATCGTGGGCGTTGCCTGTTTGAACGTCTTGGAAAAGGCAATCGACAAAGTCTTACTCGCCGGTGTGCCTTGCATGGCAGTACCGCTGCTGTCGAGCGATTGCCGAAATACCTCGGTCGACGAAGAGTGGGTACACGAGCTGATCCATCTGCGGCAAGACGCGACCCACTCGCAGGCATCGCAGTCGCAGGCAACGAGAGAGCCGCCGCCGACGTATTTACATTTGTTACGTGCCTCTAGCAACTTGTTCGCCCCGGCAGAGCTTGAACGGCTCGTCCCACGCAAACGTGGCGGACCGAGCCTGCATGATCAAAACAGCGCCGAACTCAACGACACTGGCGTCAGAGGGCTGGAGCCGATTGCCGCGACCGAAGCGATCGCACACGGTTTTCTTGGACAAGGCGGTAAATACGCTCGACCGTTTATCACGCTGGCCGCCTACGATGCGATGACCGGCTCTCATGGCACAGCCCCGGCCGGCGGACAGCACTTGCAAGCGATTCCCGACGCAGTTCGTCGGGTTGCGTTGTCGATCGAGACCTTCCACAAAGCCTCGCTAGTTCACGACGACATCGAAGACGACGACGACTTCCGCTACGGCGAACCCACCCTACACCGCACACACGGCCTGCCCACGGCAGTCAACCTGGGTGACTACATGATCGGCTTAGGCTATCGTCTCGTGAGCCAAGACCACACCTCGCTAGGCGCTGAGGCGACTGTTGAGATTCTCGATCGCTTAGCCCACGCACACTTGCGATTGAGTGAGGGCCAAGGAGCCGAATTGTTGTGGCGCGACGCCCGCGACAAGCAATTAGCGCCGCTCGAAGCCCTCAAAATTTACGCTCTGAAAACCGCCCCGGCGTTTGAGGCCGCCCTGCTTTGCGGTGTTCGTTGTGCCGCTCCACTGGGCACATTAGAAAAACCGCTCAAGCAGTTTGCCAAACATTTGGGCGTGGCCTTCCAGATCCTCAACGATCTGAAAGACTGGCAGGGCGACGAAGATAATAAGCTTTCCGCCGGCCTCGATACTCTCGGCGGCCGGCCGACAGTTCTCTGGGCCTTAGCACTCGAAGGCTTGTCTGCAACTCCTCGCAATGAACTACTAGAATTAGTCGACTCGACCGACGATGGACCTACCCGCGTCGCCCGTGTCCGGCAGCTCTACTACGAAGCAGGCGTCTTCGAACAAGCCCACCGCCTCGTCGACAAGTACCAAGAACGAGCCGAACGCACCGCCGACGAAGTCACCCTCGGAAGCCTGCGATGGCTACTGTATTATTTGGTGGATACCGTC
>JAJDEE010000338.1 GCA_029259975.1 Planctomycetota bacterium | reverse complement strand
AGTTCGTCGAGCAGGTTTTCAGCAGTCCCAAACGTCTCCGTAGTAAAATTGCCATCCTTGAACAAACGGGCCCAACTCCGCGAAACTTCGCTTTCGGTCAGCAAGGGAACGCTCCTTATTTAGTTGTGAAACGAGGGAGGTAATCAATACATATATCAGCCTCCATTATTCCTACTCACGTGGCGGACAGCAAGTACATTGCGAATTTTCTGTGGAAAACTATGTTTGTCCCCAACGGCTATGCAGAGAGCCGCAGGGCAAGCAGAAGACAAGCACGACGCGCAAGCGCAAGCCCGGGCTGTTACAACCCCAGCCGGTGCCGTGCGGCACCGGCTGGGGTTGTATCGGCCTCCGGGCCTTTCTAGTCACTGTGCTTACGACAAAAATCGCGAAGTCTGTCAAACTTCGCGCTCTCTGCCGGCTGTGCCGGGGGCGTAAGCCGCGACGGATAACCAATCCGCACAGCCTGTGCCAGCAGTGCCGGCAGAGTAATTTTTTGTACTGTAAAACCAGCATTATTCGGGTTGACGGTTCGTTGCTTCGCTGCCGATCGGGTGGTAGTGTACAAGTGTTAGAGTTCTGCGCTGGCATCCCCAGGCTGCGTTGGGACCAGACTAAAAAGCCCTCCTGCAGGGGGTGCCACTACGATTTTCGCTGACTACAATGGCTTGTTGATGAGTGACGAGACCCGCATGACGAAGCCTGCTTGCTTTGGTCATTGGTCATTCGTCATTCCGTCATTCGTTATTTCATTCCGTTAGGAATCCCCCCGCCGTGCATCTCGACCACCTCCCCGGTTCTTTCTTTGGTCCTTCCAACCTCGTTGAACTCCTGCAACATCGCGCCTTGCATCAGGGTGACGACATAGGGTTTCGTTTTCTCGCAGATGGCGAACACGATCTCATCGAGTGGAGCTACGCCGATCTCGACCGCAAAGCGCGAGCCATTGCCACGTCGCTACAGTCGATGGATCTCGAAGGCGAACGAGCGCTGTTGCTCTATCCGTCGGGACTCGACTTTGTGGCAGCCTTCTTTGGCTGCCTCTACGCCGGCGTGACGGCGGTACCTGCCTATCCGCCGCGGCGCAACCGCAACATGGCCCGCATCGACGCGATTGCGAATGATGCCGAAGCAAAAATCGCGCTCACGACGTTCGACGTGCTCGAACGCGTGCAAACGATGATCAGCGACACTCCTTCGTTGCAACAGATACGCTGGCGCGCAACCGATCAATGGGATGAAGAACTAGCCGACAGTTGGCATCGGCCCGACGTGCATGGCGAGACGATGGCCTTCTTGCAATACACCTCAGGCTCGACCGGCACGCCCAAAGGGGTGATGCTGTCGCATGCCAACTTGATGCACAACTCGGCGATGATCTCTTACGCCTTCGAGCACACGCGCTCGGGTAGCGGCTGTTTCTGGCTGCCCCTTTATCACGACATGGGCCTCATCGGCGGTATTTTGCAGCCGCTGTACATGGGCAAACAAAACACGCTCTTTTCGCCGACACACTTCCTGCAAAAACCGGTGCGTTGGCTGAAGATGCTATCGCAAACCGGCTGCACGATCAGCGGCGGGCCAAACTTTGCCTACGATCTGTGCGTCGAAAAAGTCACCGCCGAACAAAAGACCACGCTCGACCTGAGCCGTTGGGCACTCGCCTTCAACGGAGCCGAGCCGGTCCGCGCCGACACGATCGATCGTTTCAGCAAAGCATTTGCCGAATGTGGCTTCCGGCGCGAAGCCTTTTATCCTTGCTACGGCTTGGCCGAAGCGACGCTGATCGTCACCGGCGGATTCAAACAGTCGCCGCCAGCCGTCAAGTCGTTTCAGAATAAAGCTTTTGAGAAAAACGAGGTCATCGAGACCGAACCGGGCGCCGAAGACTCACGCGAAATCGTAGGTAGCGGCGGCAACTTGCTCGACCAGCAAATCGTCATCGCCGAACCTGAGACTTTCGAGCACTTGGGCGATAATCGTGTGGGCGAAATTTGGGTTTCGGGGCCTAGCGTCGCTGGCGGTTATTGGAAACGCGATGACCTAACCAAAGAAATCTTCCAAGCGCGGCTCAGCGATGGCCGTGGCCCGTTTTTGCGGACCGGCGATCTCGGCTTTCTGCGCGATGGCGAGCTGTTTGTTACAGGCCGTCTGAAAGACTTGCTGATTTTTCGCGGCGTCAATCATTATCCCCAAGACATCGAACACACAGCCCAGTCGGCCCACGAGCATGTCGCTCACTGTGCTGGCGCGGCGATTCAGATCGGCGAAGAAGGCTCGGAGCAATTGGTCCTCGTGCAAGAGACCGTCCGACGCCGCGACCTCGACTTCGCGTCGATCATCGATGCTGTTCGCAAAAAAGTGGCCGGCACACACGAGCTGGCCGTCGCGGCGATCGTGCTGATCAAAACCCGCAGCATCCCCAAAACCTCCAGCGGCAAGATTCAACGACACGCCTGTCGCGATGGCTTCCTCGCTGGCACTTTGGCAGCCCAAGCAACGTGGTCGGCTAAAACTGGCAAGATCGAAATCATCCCCTCGCTGCGCCAACGTCGCAGAGAAGCCGAAGAGGCCGAAGAGATTGCCAGCTGGGTCGAAGAAGGCGATTCGCCTGAAAGCAGCGCAGCCGAGTCTACGACCGAACAGGTCACAACAGACGACGCCACTTCAAGACCAATACCGGTCGAGCCTATGGCCTCCGATCAGGTAGCCTCAATTTCCGCCGAATTGCAAAACGGCGCAATGGCAACCCCGCAGCCCGAAACCGAACTAACAGGCCAAGTGGCCGAAATTGCCGAAGTTGTTTTCGAGCAAGTCCGCAGCATCGGACGCGAACGGGTCGGCGAGTTAGATTTGGACACAAACATCGTCGAACTCGGGCTCGACTCCTTAGAACGCATCGAAATTATCGCTGCGCTTGAAGACGCCTTCGGCGGCCGGTTCCCCGAATCGGTTTTGCCCGAAATGGAAACTTGTGGCGAAGTTGTCGAAGCAATCCAACAACACCTCGGCGGTCAAGTCAAAGCCAAGGCAGCTCGCCCAACCAAGCTAATCGTGCCCGACGAAGATCATATCTTCACCAAGTCCGCCGATTACTTGCGACTCCAAAAAAACCTAGAGGTGACCAGACTACCTGGCCATAAAAACCCCTTCTTTACCGTCCACGAAGGCATCACCAACGATCGCACCATGATCGGCGGGCAAGAATACATCAACTTCTGTAGCTACAACTACCTCGGTATGTCGGGCGATCCGGTGGTGGTCGAAGCCGCCCGGCGGGCAGTCGCTAAGTTCGGCACAAGCGTCTCGGCCAGTCGTGTCGTGTCGGGGCAGAAACCGATACATATTGAGCTAGAGCAAGCGATCGCCGACTTTGTGGGTGTCGAAAATTCGTTGGTCTTTGTCGGCGGACACTCGACCAACGAAACGGTCATCGGCCACCTGTTTGGCACAGGCGATCTGATCCTTCACGATGGACTCTCGCACAACAGCATCTTGCAAGGCGCAATGCTCTCGGGCGCCCGACGCCGTCCGTTCCGCCACAACGACTGGCAAGAGTGCGGCCGCATCCTTGACGAGGTGCGTCACGAATACCGCCGCGTGCTGATCGTCGCCGAGGGCGTTTACAGCATGGACGGCGACTATTGCGACCTGCCCCGTCTGATCGACATCAAGAAAAAACACAAAGCCTATCTCATGATCGACGAGGCGCATTCGCTCGGCACAATGGGCCTCCACGGCCGCGGCATGGCCGAGCATTTCGACGTGAACCCGCGCGACGTCGACATTTGGATGGGCACGCTCAGCAAGTCGTTCGGCAGTTGCGGCGGCTACATCGCCGGTTCGTCTGCGCTGATCGAGTATCTCAAGTACACCGCACCAGGGTTCGTCTACAGTGTCGGCCTCAGCCCGCCCAACACGGCGTCTGCCCTGGCCTCGATCAACCTGCTGCAAGAAGAGCCAGACCGTGTTGCCAAGCTGTCGGAAAATTCGCGACTATTCCTCCGTCTCGCCAAGCGTGAAGGCCTGCACACCGGCACCAGCAACAACACGCCCGTCGTGCCGGTGATCACAGGCAACTCGGAGTACGCGTTGAAACTTTCGCAAGCCTTGTTCGAACGCGGCATCAACGTGCAGCCGATCCTATACCCGGCTGTCGAAGAAAGCGCTGCCCGACTGCGATTTTTCGTCACCAGCACCCACACCGAACCCCAAATCCGCGAGACGGTCGCCGCCGCGGCTGAAGAGCTGGCAAAGATCGATTCAAGCTTTCAGCGAGCCAGGAGCGAATTTAAGGTAGAAACACCCATCGAACCTGCTAGCCCAGTGCTGCCACCTCGCTAGGCTTCGTCTCAAAACTCCTGTTTTCTCGTTAGAGATGCCAGCGGGAGAAACGAAAGCCTATGGCCTCGGGCAGAAGCCGAACCCTATCCGCGCTGCGCCGTCAGATCCAACTTTACTGATGCCTGTTTGCTCAAGCGGATTCAGATTGGTCACACCAATTGCAGCGATTAGCGCGAATTTACACCTCCTAAACGGGTAGCGGCCTGGCAATTGCTTTACGCCTGAATCTCCCACGATTACAATCAAAGTGTGGGGGAAGGCTTGTCCTCGTAGTCATTGAAAAACTGTGGCTGCGGCGATTCTTGAATAATTGCTTTGTGAAAATTGCTAGCCGTTTGGAAGGATGGCTAAGTTGCAAGGTTTGCATGCGCAGTTGACACGTGTACTTGCGTCTGCAGCGAACGGAGGTGCTGTTCCGCGAGCCAACCCAAAAAGAGGTCTCGCTATGTCTCAGGCAATTGTCGATCCGGCAGAATTGCGGCGGTTTGCGCAGCAGCTTGGCCAATTCAACGTCGAACTGGAAGAGCGTCTGTCTACGCTTGCCAACCAGTTGCATAACCTCAATGCCAGTTGGCGAGACCAAGAACACCAAAAGTTTGCCGAGGAATTTGAACATCACCTCAAGCTGATCGCGCGGTCGATGGAAGCCTCGAATGAATACGCCCCGTTTTTGCTACGTAAGGCGGAACGGATAGAGGAATATATGCAACAGAAATAACGAAGCCCTTGCGTGTTTTCGTCATTCTCCCGTCCCTTACGGTCGGGGTTCGCTGTTTTTTTGTCATTAAACTATGCCTTCACCTGCCCAGGTTCATTCTGTCGAAGCCATCGAGCGATTTCGCACGCAGCTTGCCAAATACGAGCAGCGGGTGCAAAGTGCACTCGAGACGCTCACCTCCGAGGTGCAGCGCGCGGCCGAATGGCTGCAACACGATCGACCAAGTTACTGGAAACAACAGACGAAACTCGCTGAAAACGACGTGCATCAGGCGAAGCTCGATTTGGAGCGTTGCCTTGTTTTTCCGATCGCGGGCGAAAAACCGACGTGCCGCGAGGAGAAGGGCGTACTCAAAAAAGCGCAGGCGCGTGTGGAGTACTGCCGCGAGAAGGGGGAGCGCGTGCGGCACTGGAATCGACATATGCAGCATGAGATGTTTGAGTACGAAGGGCGCGTTGGGCAACTCCGTCGAGTTTTGGAGACCGAGCTGCCGGCCGCACGGGCGAAGTTGCAACAGATTGTCCGCCGGTTGGACGCCTACCAAATCGAACAGACGCCTCGCTCGCTAGAACCTCAACCGACACACAAAACGGAAAGCAAGCAATAAGCCATGCGTCCCTGGGATCTCGACACGAACGCCGCCCGCCTGCGAAAAGCGACCGAAGATTTGCAGCTCGCCTGGCAATTAACTAACGAGCAATGGCACGACGAGGTCAGCCAAAGTTTTAGTGAAAAATACTTAGAGCCGCTTGGCCCAGCGATGAAGCTGTCGCTCGATGCGGTCGGCCGGATGCAGCAGATGTTGAATCAGATACAGAATGAATGCGAACGCTAAAACACGAATGCCAAACAGCAACCCCCGACCATCGTCAAACAGCGAACCCCAACACGAGTGTCAAACAGCGAACCCCGACCGTAAGGGACGGGAGAATCACGAATGACAAATCCCCCCAACCTCTCAACCCGACGGCAACTCGAACTCATGCAGCAACTGCAAGAGTTGGCCGACGAGCGTGCGCAGTCAGAGGCGGACGTCGCTGAAAAGTTAGCGACCGAGCTGACTGCTACCGAGAGCGACTTCGATACAACTGCTTCGCGTCTCACCGAGGAGTTTGCACAACGGCGGCGTCAACTTGAGAATGAATTTGCACAGATGAAACAAGATGCCGCCGATGCGTTACATCAGACCAAAGGGCGGATCCAACGTGGCTTTGATAGCCAGCGTACGAAGAGCGAGGCCATCTACAAACAGTCGGCGCTGGCGATTGAACGCAAGAAAAAGGAGAGCGAATGGCAAGCGCTCGCCGTCTTCGATGCTGCCAAAGACGGACCACAACAGTTGCTCGATCAGGCCGGCAAGCGTCTGCTGGCCCGGCGTCAGCAAATCGAGGGCTTGCAGCGCGATGCAAACACGCTGCTTTCGATGCGGCGGTT
>JAJDEE010000337.1 GCA_029259975.1 Planctomycetota bacterium | reverse complement strand
CACCCGTCGCGCCGACGGTTCGACGCCGCCGAACCGCCAGCGAATTTCCGAAACGCTCCTGCTTGGAGGGGAAATCCTCACCCGGACGGCGCCGATCGAATTCCTGTCTCCAGGGTCAAGATTCCGTCAAAACTTGCCGATATCGAGATGAATGCAAGTCCAACCGAGCGAGCGCGGCCAGATGGCCGCGGCACCCGTTGGACCGCCCGCGCTCGACGACAGGGCAAACAATGGGGCGCCAACAGACGCCACGACCGTTGTAGGCCTGGGCATAATCTTGATTCAGTTGTGTCGCAGCGGAGTAGCTTTTGATGGCGCTCTCGTAATCTTCCAGTTCCCGCAGACATTCGGCCTTCCCAAAATGAGGTTCGGGGAAAGTGTCGTCCATGGCAATGGCTTGATCGTAAGCTTGGATCGCAGTTTCAAAATCCTCAGCCTCGCGCGACGCATTACCAGCCTCGTTGGCTTGAATGACTGCGTCTGTGCGCTGGTACTGGGCACTGGCCCAATGGGGGGAAAGACCGGTTAGGACGATTGCGACGAAAGCCACTAGATTTCGCTTCTGAGCACTCATAGGACTCAACCTCGGATAGGATCGTTAGAATCAATTCACACGCGGAGCGAGAACTCCACTGTTCTATTATCGTACCTCAGTGTTAGGGACTAATGCACGTGTTTGGTAAGCGAAAAGCTTTTTTTGTGGCACAGGTGCCGATTACACCGACCGCGCGCATCGAAGTGGCAATGAGTCTCGATACACAGCCCCACGGCAAACGCCAACAGGGGCAGACAGCAACGAATATGCAGGTCGTACCGGCGCAGCCGCCTAGCAACAGGCAGACGACAACAAAACTAGCGCCGCCCACGCCTAGGATGTAGGTCGCGAGCCAGCGGGCGGCGCAACGCTTGGCGACGAGACCGACAGTGGATGTTCCTGGTCTTTGCCTGAGGCAATCGCTTGGCGACTATGGGGAATTGAAGTGCGGTTGTACTCTACTGTAAACGCCTCGGCATCTTCGCTCGTAAATTCTCGAGGTATCGTCCGCGTAAAGTCGCCGAACTCGTAGAGGTGAACAACATGGTCGGTCGGTGGGCCGGGCGGCTCGGGCGGAGCCTCCTCAGGCTTGGCTTCTTCACCATCGGTTTCTTTTGAGTCTTGCTCTGCGTCGCCCTGCTCCGATTCCTCAGTAGCTTCAGCTTCTTCAGTTCGCGGCTTTTTCTTGCTTGGCGACCGGCCTTTGGCTTTGGCGGGTTTTGGTTTCTTTTTCCGAGCGGGCTTCTTCTCGACCGCTTCGTCCACGACGCCATCTTCATCGGCGCCATCCTCCTCGGCATCGTCTCCCGCGTCTTCGGCCTCCGATTCAAGCTGGCTATCGTCATCCTCATCGTCCACGAAGTCGAACTCTTCGTCAAACAGATCGTCTTCGTTGTCGTATGTCATACCGAAATGCCTAAAATGCCAAAATGACTAATAAAGATACTAAAATCGTCAATAAGCGAGGGTACACGGCCAGAGAATTGGCGGGGACCGAAATCCAAGAGGAACAACCAGTATCCGCCCTCGACCTAGGTACGTCAACAGGCCGAGAACCTAATTCAAGCATACTCAACGGGCCGCAATCCGGCTGCGAGCGGCTCGAATGCCAGCCTGCAGAATGGCGTCGGTAGACGTGGGGCTGATGCCACCGATGCCGTCCAGGGTCGGTTTGGCTGCAACCCGCGTTTGTACCGTGTCGTGGGGATCGACGCCTCGGTGGCTGATCGGTGTCCCGTTGGGCGAGAAAAACTTCGCTGTAGTCAGCCGAATTCCGGCCCCAGCATAGCCTAGTGGGAAAATCCCCTGGACCGAGCCTTTGCCGTAGGATGTTGTGCCGACGATCGTTCCTCGATTGTTGTCTTTGATTGCCCCGGCGAAGATTTCGCTGGCGCTGGCACTGTCGCCATCGATCAGCACGACCAGCGGTACCCGCCAAGTGCCACCGTAGTGAGCTTGGTAGTTAAAATCTTCCTGAGCGCTGCGGCCACGCGTCGAGACGATGTTGCCCTGCGTCAGAAACTTGTCAGCCAATTCGACCGACGAAGTCAGTAGACCGCCCGGATTACCACGCAGGTCGAGAATCAGCGACCGCATACCTTGACGGTGTAGATCCCAGAGAGCGGCTTCGAGGTCGCGGCTGGTCGTTTTTTGGAAGGCTGGTATTTTGGCGTACGCAATGCCAAAGTCTGGGTCGACGATTTTGACCCCCTCTAGGCTGGGCACTTCGACATGCTCGCGGCGAACGTTCAACACGCGAGGTTGTGCGCCGGGCGAGTAGGCAGTCACCTGCACCCAGCTGCCCTCTGCACCAGTGAGCATCGAGGCCGCTTCGTCAGTGGATAGCTCGGCGGTACTCTTGCCATCGACGGCTACGATACGATCTTGGGCCAAGATCCCCGCTCGCTCTGCAGGACTGCCTGGAATCACGTGAACGATCAGTAAGGCGCCCGTTTCGGCTTTAAGCTCTACACCTAAGCCAACGAAATTGCCCTCAATTTGCTCGTAGACTTCGCGCAGCTGATCGGCAGTCAGGTAAGCCGAGTAGTTATCGAGTCCATTGGCAGCTGCTGCGACGAACTCCAGCAAGGTAGCCGTTTGAGGCAAGCCTGTGCGTGCTTCGACCAAGCGTGCTATTTCGCTGGCCATCGAGACCAAATTGCGTGAGTTGCTGAGCGGACGCTGGTTTAGCCGCTGGTACATCTCGCGACGAAGCTGAGCCACTTGGTCGGTCGAA
>JAJDEE010000336.1 GCA_029259975.1 Planctomycetota bacterium | reverse complement strand
CTGTCGCGCGATGGATTCGAAGTGGTCCTCTACGACACATTGGAGGAATTCTATTGCGCCGAAGCGCTCGAATACATACAAGCCTGGCAGCAGGCAACGCCTGACAACCCCGTAGGAATCTGCGGTCCGATTGGACCCACAGAGCAACTGCCATTGGTGGCACGGATAGTCAATGCTCTCGACATGAAGCTGCACGATGCCCATTTCTGGGGCATGGACGAGTGGATTGAGAACGATCGACCGGTACCGACCGATCATCCCTTGTCTTTTGCCAAAGCCGACTTGGACCTATGTTTCAACCGCATCCGGCCTGAACTATGTATGCCTAAGGAAAACATCCATTTCCCCACGGACTTGGAAGCATATTCTAAAAGCTACGACGATGTCCGCTGCGTGCTGATGCAAGGCGGTCAGGGGGAAGTCAAGCACTGGGCGTTTAACGATCCGCCCAAACGTGATGGGCAATACCAGGATCAGCCGCCGTCGCCTGAAGAATATCGTAAACTGGGTACGAGAATCACCGACTTGCATCCGATGACGGTCATTCAAAATGCGCGCACCTCCGGAGGGGGATACGTGTCGCAAGTCCCCATCCGCGCGGCTACTGTCGGACCTGTGGAAACGTGGAAGGCTGACTGTGTTTCGATCTGGCACCCGGGGCATCACGACAATCCTTTTGGTATTCGTCTTTCAGCGTTGATGATCGCTAAGGAAATTGCTGACAGCGCGGTACCGATGTCGCTATTAGCCGATCATCCTCAGGTTCGTTTCAGTTATTACCGAGGTGGAATCGGCACGGTCGAAACAGAAATGCACTAAAGGGTTCACTGGCCATGGCCAAGCAATTTGACGTTATTATTGCTGGGCACATTTGCCTCGACATAATTCCCACGCTCGTTTCGTCACAATCGCATGCAGAAGATCTTTTTCTACCAGGGCAGTTAGTCCAAGTTGGGCCGGCAACACTAACGCTGGGGGGAGTGGTTGCCAATACGGGAATCGCGTTGCATCGTCTCGGAGCAACCACCAAGCTGATGGGCAAAGTGGGCGACGATCTATTGGGAATGACCGTCTTGGAATCGTTGCGGAAAATCGACCGTGGTTTAGCCGAAGGCATCATCGTAGCGCCCGGCGAGCCGACCTCCTACACGATTGTGATTAGCCCCCCTGGAGTCGATCGCAGCTTTCTTCATTGCTCGGGAGCGAACGACACGTTTTCCGGCGATGACGTTGAGATGGAAGCCATGACAAATGCACGGTTAGTGCACTTCGGATATCCCCCGTTGATGCAGCGACTTCTTTCCGACGGTGGCGAAGATTTGGCCCAGTTACTTCGGCAGGGTCAACGCAGCGGAGCGTTGGTTTCGCTCGACATGGCGATGCCTGACGTCAATTCACCCCACAGCCAAGTCGATTGGAAAGCTTGGCTCAGCCGTGTGTTACCTTCAGTGGACTTTTTTCTGCCGAGCTTTGATGAAATCCTGTTCATGCTCGATCCGGTGCGTTACCAGCAATTGGTCGAGCAGGCCCAGGGGAAGAACCTTGCAGCCATGGCCGACTTGTCGTTGCTCCAGACTATTGGCGACCAATTGATCGAGTTGGGAAGTCCGCTGGTTGCGATCAAACTAGGAGATTGTGGAATCTATTTGCAGACCCATGCACAAACCGCCCAGCTGCTGGCGGAGCGTTCTGCCTGGCAGGAATTTGATTGGCAAGCGTGGCAAGAGTGTCGACTCTGGGCCCCTTGTTTCGACGTGGAAGTTGTCGGAACCACCGGAGCGGGCGATTGCACCATTGCCGGCATGATCATGGCGCTGCTCCATGGCCTCGCTCCTGCGCAGGCGCTGAGACATGCCACGGCGGTCGGCGCATGGTGTGTACAAAGTTGCGATGCGACGAGCAATATTCCGAATTGGTCGAAATTGGACGAGAGCATGTCAAACGGTTGGCCCCTGCGCAAGCCAACTTATGATTTTAATGGCTGGACGCATTGCCAGGAGACTGGCGTTTACTCCGCACCAAATGAAGCCCCTGGGAATAGATGAATGACCAAAACGCTCGATCAAAAGCTGGCTCGGATTGCCGAGGACCCCACATGCCAAGATTTCATCTTGGCCGATGCCAAAGATGCCGATATGGCTTTTGGGATATCGGCGCCAGGTCGTCGTCGCAAGTCAGAGGGATCTGCCACGGAGTTTCGCTCTCTGGATGAATATATCGAGAATATTCTCGAAGTGGTTGATCAGGGTTTGGTTGATATTATGCTGATGAGCGTCAGCACAAGCGATCGTTTGACACTTGGCAGGCGATTGTTTGACGACAGTCTCATCACTCCGGCAATTCGTGCCAACGACACGACCGACATTTGGTTGGCAGGAAGAGTGGGGAGCTATGGTTCTCAGCCTTCGCTTCCGTTTCGTTCGGCGACGATCGATCATGCGATGTGTGGACATGAGAATTGCACTCCGGAACAACGGTGCCTTGGCGCCGACTTGGGGCTGTATTCAATCACGTTCAATAACGACGCGTCGCTAGACCGCGCGGCATTGGAGTCTTATCGCGAGTTTCGCTTAGAAGCTGAGGAGAAAGGATTTCGTCATTTCTTGGAAGTTTTTCCACCCAATGCTTGCCCGGGGCTTGCATCGGAAGATGTTCCACGGTTTGTCAACGACTGCATTGTGCGTACGCTAGCCGGTGTGCCCCAATGTGCTCGGCCAATCTTCTTGAAGATTCCCTACTTTGGTCCAACTGCCATGGAGGAGCTTGTGACTTACGACCGTTCGCTAGTAGTGGGTATTTTGGGCGGCTCGGCGGGTACCACACTCGATGCGTTTCACATGTTGTGGGAAGCGAAGCAGCATGGCGCGCGCGCCGCCCTCTTTGGACGGAAGATCAACAGTGCAGAACACCAAATATCGTTTATTCGGCAGTTACGCGATTTGGCCGATGGCAAGATTGAGCCTGCAGATGCAGTGCGAACCTACCATGCCGATCTAGAAGAACTGGGAATCCGGCCCGTTCGCACTTTAGAGGCAGATCTTTGCCTGAGTGCTTCGACTGCATAAACCATGTTCGACGGAACCCAGACGGGATCGAATAATATGAGGTGGTCCTGAATTGACGGACAGGTCATTCTCTTAATCTGGCGGCTGGTTGAGGTTTCCGAATTGGCTTTAACCAGCGTCTATCGCCTTAATCTCACATCCCCTGGCTCAATTGCCTGCTGCGCTCCATCGCGTCTTCAGCCAGGCGGATGTACTCCGTGTTATTCGTACCTGCATAGGCTCGCTGAAATGTGACGCTCATCGCAGTGAAACTAAATGGGTCGTTCGGCTCAAGCTCGCAAACTCGCTGTGCGTGCTTTACGGCCTGCTCGTGCTGGTCCTGACGTTGCAGAATGACAGACAGGGCTGAGTGGGCTAACGCATAATTCTCGTCGACAGCTAGTGCCTCTTGAAGCTTAGCGACAGCCTCGCCGAGCTTGCCTTCGGTCTTGAGTTGGTCCGCCTCGTCATAAAGTTTCACTATCTCGTTGCCCATGCTAGCAATCTCTCCTCAGCAAACTCCCTGTGGGAGTATTTTTGATGTCAAAAAAGATTCGGCCGCGACTCTTGTGACGCGAGCCTACAATCGTACAGTCTACGCATGAATACAAAGCTCGCCCAGGCCCTAAGACTGGAACTGCTAGCAACTTCGCCTTGTTAAAATCGGTAAATTGCAGCAAGAGGGTCGATTCGATATTGACGACTAAGCCGACACAATCGTGGCAACCGATACTACCGCTAGCGACCACTCATGCGATGAATCGGTCGTTCCTGTATCGAGTGCTTCAACAGCTTTAATTATAGACAACGACAAAGCGTAACGACAACGCAGTAAGATGCTGCCAATCGCTCTGCTACCGCCAGCGAAGCAGCTTTGAGAGGACCCCTCCGTGAAGAAGATACACCCATCTGCGATAGTCAATCCCACCGCCCGACTTGCCGAAAATGTCGAAATTGGCCCTTATTGTATTGTGGAAAGTGGCGTCCAGATCGCTGCTGGTTGCCGTTTGGTAGCCCACGCGACAATCCGTACAGGTACAGCACTCGGACGCGATACGACTGTTTGCGAGGGCACCGTAATCGGTGGGCTGCCCCAACACACCGACCCGCCGGCCAAGCTTGGCGGAATTGTGATTGGCGAGCGTAATGTGATTCGCGAGCACGTCACCGTGCATCGTGCTATGCACCAGGGTCAAAACACGACCATCGGGGACGACTGCCTGCTAATGGTCGGTTCTCATGTGGCACACGACTGCCACGTCGGCAGTCATGTGATACTTACTAACGGCTCGATGCTCGGCGGACATGTCGAGATCGGCGACCGCGCATGTCTGGGCGGCAACTCGGCTGTGCATCAGTTTTGCCGAGTCGGTCGGCTCGCGATGGTTGGCGGCTGCACCAAAGTCGTTCAGGACGTTCCACCATTTCTACTGACCGACGGAGCGACCGCACTGGTCGTTGGACTGAACCGAGTAGGACTCCGTCGGACCGATTTCACACGTGACGAAATTCTCAGCCTGAAGGCTGCCTATCGATTGATCTATCGAGAGGGTCTTTCCTTTCGCGAGACCATTAGCTCTTTGCAGGAGCAGTTTCCCATAGGCGTTGCTGCCGAGTTTGCCGAGTTTTTCGAAGGGGGCCAACGCGGCTTCGTCCAGGAACGGCGCAGCCCACCGCGCGTCGCTCTACGTATCCACCCAGGCATCAACGACGGCGTCGATGGCAAGGACGATCAAGCAACAAGCGGTCAGCTCATTCAGCAGCCGGCCAGAGTTCAAGCGCCCAACGCTGCCTGAGCCGCTGCGAGCCGAGCAATCGGCACACGGAATGGGCTACAGGAAACATAATCAAGCCCGACTTTGTGGCAGAACTCAATCGACTCGGGGTCGCCGCCATGCTCGCCGCAAATGCCGCATTTGAGCTTACTCTTCGTCGAACGACCCTTCTTGACGCCCATTTCGACCAATTGGCCTACGCCTGTCGAGTCGAGCGTTTGGAACGGATCGCGTGGCAAGATCTCTTCGTTCAAGTAATCAGGCAAGAACGTGTTGATGTCGTCGCGGCTGTAGCCAAATGTCATCTGGGTTAGATCGTTCGTGCCAAAGCTAAAGAAGTCGGCATGTTCGCCCACTTGATCCGCCGTCAGCGCGGCGCGAGGAATTTCGATCATCGTTCCGACCAAAATATTCAGCTTGCCCGTGTACTTTTTGGCGGCTTTCACCTCGTCCATCACAACACGGACACGATCGCCGAGCAGCTTGAGTTCGTTAGCTGTACCAACCAACGGAATCATAATCTCAGCCTGAGCGTCGACCTTCTTCTTCTTACAGGCAATAACCGCTTCGGTAATAGCTGTGACCTGCATATCGAGTATCTCGGGGTACGTGACCGCCAACCGGCAGCCGCGATGACCAAGCATCGGATTCGACTCGTGAAGAGCCAAGACGCGGTTTTTGACGACCGAGCGTTTGACGCCTAAGCGGCTGGCCATCTCGGCTTGACTCTTATCGTCGTGGGGCAAGAACTCATGCAACGGCGGATCTAGCAGCCGAATCGTAACGGGCAGGCCCTTCATTGCCGTAAAAATGCCGACGAAGTCTTTACGCTGCACAGGCAACAGCTTAGTCAGTGCCTCTTTGCGATCGGCTTTGTTTTCGGCCAGAATCATTTCTCGCATCGCCATGATGCGTTCGCCTTCGAAGAACATGTGCTCGGTCCGGCAAAGGCCGATCCCTTGAGCACCGAAATCGCGTGCCCGCTTGGCATCAGCAGGTGTGTCGGCATTGGTGCGAACTTTCATCGAGCCATATTTGTTGGTCCACTTCATGACCGTGGCAAAATCTCCCGAGAGCTTCGGGGTTTGCGTTTCGACTTCACCAACCATCACTTCACCGGTCGAACCATCGATCGACAGCACGTCTTTGTGGGTGAAAGTTTTTCCATCAATTTTTATTTTGCGAGCCTTCTCGTCGATGTGGATCTCGCCAGCTCCAGCCACACAGCAGCGCCCCCAACCACGAGCAACAACTGCGGCATGACTCGTCATGCCGCCCGTGCTGGTCAAAATGCCAGCTGCCGAGTGCATCCCGTCGATATCTTCGGGGTTGGTCTCTTTACGCACCAACAAGACCTTTTCGCCCTCGAGCGTACGATCGACCGCTTCGGCTGCGGTGAAGGCGAGCTTACCAAAGGCAGCTCCCGGCGAAGCTGGCAGCCCGACCGTGAGCAAGCCTCCCGTTTTTTTTGCTTTTGCTTTTGCAGCGGGGCTAAAGCTGGGCAGTAATAGCTGGGTGAGATCGCCTGCGGGGATACGCATCACGCCTTCTTTTTCTTTGATCAGCTTTTCCTTGACCATATCGCAGGCAATTTTCACTGCGGCGGCACCCGTCCGCTTGCCGTTGCGGGTTTGCAGCATATACAGTTTGCCTTTCTCGATCGTAAACTCGATGTCTTGCACGTCGCGATAGTGCTTTTCGAGTTTGTCTTTGATCTTAAGCAATTGCTCGTAAATCTTTTTGTTCCACTTAGGCATTTCTGAAACGTCTTGAGGCGTGCGAATGCCCGCGACGACATCTTCGCCCTGGGCGTTGATCAAGAATTCGCCGTAGAACTTGTTTTGGCCGGTCGATGGATCGCGTGTAAATGCCACACCAGTACCCGAGTCGTCGCCCATGTTGCCGAACACCATCGACTGCACGTTTACCGCCGTGCCGAGCAGGCCAGTGATGTTCTCCACTTGGCGATAGCGAATCGCACGCGACTGCATCCAGCTGGCAAAAACAGCCTCAATCGCCAACTCAAGCTGCTTGAGCGGATCTTGCGGGAATGGCCTGCCATAGTGCTTGCGAAAGACTTTTTTGTAGGAATCGCACAGGGCAATCATACCCTCCAGCGGCACATCGTTGTCGTCTTTGGCGTGGTACTTCGTCTTGATCCTATCGAAAGCATGCTCGAAATATTCGTGGTCAACGCCACAAACCACATCGCCAAACATGTTGATCAAACGGCGATACGCGTCGTAGGCAAATCGTTCGTTGCCTGTTGCGTTGGCCAAACCAGCAACCGATTGGTCGTTAAGCCCCAGATTGAGAATCGTATTCATCATGCCCGGCATCGAGACCGCAGCACCCGATCGTACCGATACTAACAGGGGCAGTTTAGTGTCGCCAAACTTTTTGCCCAGCTCTTTCTCGAGCATTTTGACATTCTTGTTGACCGCGTCCATCAAGCCGGCCGGCAGCTTCTTCTTGCTTTTGTAATACAGATCGCAGACTTCTGTCGTAATTGTAAACCCGGGAGGGACCGGCAAACCGATGCGGGTCATCTCAGCCAAGTTGGTGCCTTTACCACCAAGCAGGTGCTTTTGCTTGCTATTGCCTTCGGTCTTAGTTTTTCCGAAGTAGTAGGCCATTTTGGTAGCTTTAGAAGCCTTTTTAGCCGCTTTTTTAGCCATCGTAAGTCGTTTCTGTTTTGCGTCGAGTGGAAGTGACTGGTAAGTTGATCAACCGAAACACCGGCAGAGCCTGTCGAAAGCAGAGCCTGTCGAAACAGCGAGCCAATGGTTACTCTCTACGAGTGAAATCGAACCAATCAGCTTAGATTACCGTTGGCGAATCGTCAAGATGCTGCGTTAAGAGACTCTAGGCCGACGCAATGGAAGAAGCCTTATGGAGCTGAAAAACCGTGCTTTTGCGTTCGCTTTGTTGTTTGAGTCGGGGCTAGGAATCGCTGGCGTTGGCTTCGCTTATCTATCCGACAACTCGCAGTTGGACGCGATGCTGCAAATCACTTCGTCTGCTGTATTGCGGGGCCTGCTGGCCGTCTTTCCAATGCTGGCAATGCTGGGCGTGTTGACACGCAGCGTTTGGCCACCATTTGTCGAAATCAGATTGGCCGTGGAACAGCTGGTCTACCAAATGTTCTTCAGGAGCAGTTGGCTCGAGTTGGCACTGATCAGCCTCGCCGCTGGAGTAGGCGAAGAAATCTTGTTTCGCGGAGCCTTGCAGCCCTGGATCGCCAGTTGGACCACACCCTGGATCGCCCTGGCTGTCGTGAGCTTGCTCTTTGGCTTGGCACACGCACTTTCGATGAGCTACTTCGTCCTCGCGACACTAATCGGAGGCTACCTGGGTTGGCTAGCGATGGAGTTTGGCGATCTTGTTGCACCGATTGTGGCTCATGCAACATACGACTGCGCGGCATTGATCTACTTTCAGTGGAAAGTGAAGCAACGATGAATGTCTAATCAGCGAAAAAAAGCGCAAGAGCATTTTATTGTCCTTGCGGTGGGTCTAAAACCCTCGCCTTTAGGCGAAACCTTTAGGATTTTGTAGGGTGGGTAGTTCTGCTGGCGAAAGCGACTTTGATATTGCGATAAGCATTCCTCGCCAGCAGGTTTACCCACCTTTTG
>JAJDEE010000335.1 GCA_029259975.1 Planctomycetota bacterium | reverse complement strand
ACTCGGGTGAGGTCGACCGCAACTTACGCATGCCAAACCCGATTCACCAATTGTCCTACTCTCCGGATGGCAAAGTTCTGGCCGTCGCCGCCGCATTGGGTCTCAAACTGTGGAATCCGGCCAATGGCAAAGAATTGGCCTCGCTGGCGGGCTACGGCGACAGTGGCCGGCAGACGCGTGCAGAAATCCTCTCGATTGCCTGTTCCCCAGACGGCAAATGGTTGGCGTCCGTAGACAATCGATTTGGGTTTGGCAAACCGAGTCGACTGCGGCTGTGGGATCTGGACACACACGAAATGGTCGGCGAGTTCGAAACTGGATTTCGCGGTCACGTGGCATTCCTGCCCGACGGCACGTTGCTTGTCACGGCGGAGAACGATCAGCCTGCTGTTGCCTGGCGGTTGGCCGCTGGTCAGCAGCTGTCGGTGGTACGTGTCAAGCTGAGAAAGCCATTTGTTCTCGATGGGCAAGGGAAATACCTCGTGGCGGGCAGCATTGCCGGCCCAAAGTTGTGGCGGATTGAGCCGACTGACTCGGGCGATCTGCGTCTTGTAGATGAAATGTCGTTCGCGGGAAAGCGCCAACAAGACGTCGCTTTCTCACCAGATGGCCAACTGCTCGCAACTTACGTCCGCGACGGAGCCCTGGTGATCTACGACGTCCCGACGCAGCGCGTGATCGCCACGCTCTTGGAAGGCGGGCCGTCTGCGTTCTCACCGGATGGAAAATCGTTGGCAGTTGCTCACGTACGCGTCAAGCTAGTACCCGGTGGAACTCCACGGCGCAGATCCTCTCTCTTGATTTGGAAAACGGACGAGCTGCTCGCTGCGGATCGGCTGGCCGAGCAAGCGCGCAGAGTAGCGACTGAATTGGTGCGAGAGCTGTCCAACTCAAAGACTGGGACGTGGTTGGCACAAGCAAGTGGTGCAACGACAGACATGATGCGTAACGTCTACGCTCCGCGTTCACGAGCGTGGACGAGACATGACGCTATCACGACGGTGCTCACGGGGCCAGAGGGCGAAGCCGCAACGCCGATACTGGTTGAGGGTCTTAAGAATCCGCTCGTCACATACAAGCAACGATTGCTCCAGCCACTGGGTCTCATCGCCGAACGGGACATCAAGGCTCGCGCCGCAATTATCGAAACATTACGCACCGCCCAGGTAGTCGACGCACGTACCAAGGCGGCAATGATGTTGGCGCTACTCCCGACCGACGTAGGCCAGGAAGCCGTGCCGGCGCTGGTCGAGTCGGCAGTCAACGACGAAAGCCCCCACGTGCGATCCGCGGCGAAACGGACGCTCAAGGAGTTCTATCCCAAAGCGTACGAACAGGCCTCGGAGAAGGTCCGAGCGCGCGGACCAATCACGGACCGAGTCGTACGGCGCGACGGCAGGCTCTTCTATCAGGGTCGGTCAGTGGAAGAGTGGCTGGGCCGTTTAAGCGCTTCGTACATCCCGAATGAGATCTTCGGGCGGCCGAGCCCAGACGAACCCCTGGCGACAATTCGCGCGGTCGGGCCAGACGCGCTGCCCGTACTCGTCGAAACGCTGAAGAGCGGTGAGCAGCCGCAACGGCGCGCCGCCGCAGTTGCGCTGGGAGCGCTGGGCCCGCATGCGGCGTCGGCAATTGAGCCACTGCTGGAAGCTTTGGCGGCCCTTGATGACACTGACGTGCAGGTCGTTGGCGGTATGTTCGGCAGCGTGTCTACCGATGTCGCCGACGCAGTGGCGCTGATTCTCAAAGATCAGCAAGAGCCGCCGGCGCAGTTAGTCGAGCTGACCCATTCCGACGATCCGGCCGCGCGGTTGAGTGCGGCGCGGGCCCTCGCCGTGAATTCGCCCGAGCATCCACGAGGGCTACCGGTGCTGAAAGCGGCCTTTGCCGCGGCGACTTTACAGGACGGCGCCCCCCATATCCAGATCGAGCCGTTGATGGGGCGACCGAGCGTCGACTGGCTGGGACGAGTGATTTCAGACGCCGACGCTGACGTCAAATATCGAATCCAGGCGGCCAAGAGTCTTGAGCTGATGGGCGAGCAGTCTTTCCCAGCTGTTCCTGAGATGCTCAAAGCGATTGCCGCCACAGATCCCAACGTTCGCCAACATGCCGCAAGTGCGATTCAGAAGGTCGGTCCGCGGGCGGTGCCCGCGGTCCGCGCCGCGCTGCAGGCGGCCTCAGACGACAGCACACAGCAAGGACTTGCTGCTGCGCTGTGGGGATTGGGCGACGAAGGGCGAGTCGCTTTGAAGGAATTCTTGAAGGGCAATCAGTCGATTGAAGCCGAGCCGATCTGGTGGGCCGCTTTTTGCGGAGCCTGGGATGCCAACGTGACTCGTCAGTATCAGGCGGCGATCCGCGCAGCGCTCGAGCGTGCGGGAGACTTCGTACCGCCAGCTCCACCGCAGGCTGGCCCGAATCGCCCGGCCGGCCTCAATACGATGTTTCAACCGCCCAGCGTTGGCTGGTCGGTGAAACTGCTGGTCGATAAGGAAACGCCGCCGACGGCATGGGCTGAGGCGCGAAGCGTATTGTCGCGTGTACCGCACGAAGAGCTCGAGCCGCTGTTGCCGCAGCTACTTCACGGATTTCTCCATGAACAAGATCCCACGAACAGAGTCCAAGCCGGGATCGTCAACGTGATCCGGCGTGTTAGCCCCGCGGCCATTCCAGCAGTCAAGACGGCGATCGAACAGGCGCCACCCAGCGTCGCCCGCCGCGATTTGTTGCAGGTGCTCGCGAGCATGGGGAAAGAAGGTCGCGATAAATACAGCCGACTCATGCAGCTTCATCCGGAGTACGGGCAAGTCCCCGAAGCAGATCAGCCGGTAGTCGGTCGTACCGCCTCATCCCCTCGCCCGAAGCTCTGCTTGGTGACCATTCAAGTTGAGACGCCGAAGTCGACCCCAGCAGATGCCCCGCTTTATCTTACCGGAAACCATCCTGCCTTGGGCAATTGGAATCCGAAGGGTGTGCGGTTGGAGCGGAAGGATTCAGGAGCGTACGAGACGCAACTCCGATTGAATCAGGGAAGCCGCATCGAATACAAGATTACGCGCGGCAGCTGGGAAACGGTTGAGAAAGGCGCTAACAATGAGGAACTAGCCAATCGTGTGCTCAAAGTATCTCCGGATGGCAGCATCCTTGTTCGCGTGGCACGCTGGGGAGATCAGTAGAACAATTGGACGGCGCAATGACGCGGGCAAAAATGGCAGCCTCTTGGCTAATGGTTTACATGTAGTCCATATTCCCATTCAATCAGGGCGCCTAAGTCGACCAAAGCGAGTTAACTTTCCCTACTGGTAGCGGTCAAACCCCAGCAAACGCCCTCATATCAGCTTCCATCTGCACTAACCGTTCGCTAAGTTGCTCTTTTGCGGTGTCGAGGTTGGCTAGTTGTTCGGCGGGCGTGTAGGTGAACATGTAAACTTTTATTTTTGGCTCGGTACCACTAGGGCGAATTGCGACGTAGTTGCCTTCGACGTCGAGGTCGAGGATGATCAGGTCGCCGCAGGGGCCAGCGAGTGGTTTTTCTTCGCTATCCGCTGGCCGGATGGTTTTGTTGAGATAGTCGCGCATCTGGCGGACGCGGCTGCCGGCCAGTTCAGTTGGTGGGCTGCTGCGGAATTGGGCCATCACTTCTTTCATGCGGTCCATGCCTTCGCTGCCGGGCATTTGCACCGAGACGGTGTTTTCGACGTGCAGACCGTGTTGCCAGAACAAGGCTTCTAGTTTTTGGTGCAACGTTTGGCCCTCGGCTTTTAGCTTGGCGGCCAACTCGCACAGCAGCAGCGACGCGACGGCACCGTCTTTGTCGCGGACGTGTGTGCCGGCCATGTAGCCGTGCGACTCTTCAGTGCCGTAGAGAAAATGCTCTGGGCCTTCGTCGTCGATCACGCCGGCGATCCATTTGAACCCGACGAGCAAGTCGCCAAACGTGCGCACTCCGTAGCTATCGCCGATGCGACGCGTCAGCTGCGTCGTGACGAGCGTGATGATTTGGAAATGTTCGGGTGTCAGTTTGTTGCGGCGCGTTTCCAACACATAGTCGGATAGCAAGGCACCGATTTGATTGCCGCTGAGCGTATGCCACTCGGCATCAGCGGCAGCGGTCAGCGGGGCCGAGCAGCCAATGCGGTCGCAATCGGGGTCGGTCGCTAGGGCGAGGTCTGCACCGATCGATTTCGCATGTGCGGCGATGTCGTCGAAAACGACCGGGTTTTCGGGATTGGAAACGTGCCCCGGCACATTGGGGAAGTCGCCGTTGGGTTCCGCCTGCGGGCCATAGAGTTCGATGTCTGCAAAACCAGCCTGTTCTAGCACCGGACAAACGGCGGTGGCACCCACGCCATGCAGGGGCGAATAGACTACCTTCAAATTACGCGGGCCGGGCGTTTGCTGACGTAGTACGGCCTCGTAGAACAGCGGATCGATTTCGTCCTGGCAAAGTTCGATCTTGCCGGCGGCCAAGGCTTCATCGAAATCGGTGCGTTTGATTTCGTCGGTCGACATCACTTTGTCGATCGTCCCTTTGTCGTGCGGCGGCAGTAGTTGGCCGCCAGTCGACCAGTAAGCTTTCACAGCGTTGTCGCTCGGTGGGTTGTGGCTGGCGGTGACCATGATGCCACAGCTACAGCGCTTTTGCCGCACGGTAAACGAAAGCTCCGGCGTACTACGATGTCCATGCAGATAAAAAACTTTGAAGCCAGCGGCAACCATCACTTCGGCACAGAGGCGGGAAAAGTGTACGGAGCGATGTCGTGTGTCATAAGCGATGGCGCAGGAGAGTTCAGTCCCCTCGCCATTATAGGCTTTGACATAGTCCGCCATGCCTTGGGCGCTTTCGCCAATCGTGCGATCGTTGATCGCGTTGCTGCCAATCGGATACATCCTGCCGCGCCGACCGCCGGTGCCAAAGGGTATAATGGTCCAAAAGGTATCGTCGAGCGCCTGCCATTTTTCGCTCTCGATGTGCTCTGCCACTTGGGCCGCGTACTCGGCATAACGTGGCTCTGTCAGCCAGATGCGGATATTTTCGCCAGCAGTCGGAGTAATTTTTTTGGCCGTGACAGCTTGATCGACTTGCTTGAGAAGAGCTTCGTTGAGCATAAGGTTTATGTTGTGAGAGGGACAGGAGATACTTGGAATTTACAAGATTACAGCCTACACCATCGTTTGGAGTGAATCCAGAGTGGCAAAATGAGAGAACACAAATTTTCGCTTCACTTCACCATTCTGACAATCCAGTCCTAAGCATAAGATTTCATGTGTTTGCTAGCTGTCGAACTTTCATCCTCTTCCACTGCGGATCGAACCGGTTACACAACTCGAAAAAATGACAACGACTTCCGCTAGCGGTTGAGAAGAAACGTAGCGAGCGTTGAAAGCACTCTTACTTACTCAAACACTCTAAACAGAGCGAACTTCAGAGCTTAGACGAGCGGCAGATAGGTATTTACCTGCCCCAACCGACATCCATTTTTGCCACAAACGAAGTGAACCACGACGACACAACGGACACAACGTA
>JAJDEE010000334.1 GCA_029259975.1 Planctomycetota bacterium | reverse complement strand
CTATTGCAGCATGCAACAAAAATAGACAGCGCAAAACCTCGCGAGTTTTGCGAACAGAAAACACTTTTGCGCAAGAGTCGCAAAACCCCAGTGGAGGGGGACGCAAAGTGAACCCAGAAAAATGTCCTCTAACCGATCGTAAATAATCCTATGACGACGACAATTTCTTACGGCAAGGCGGCTACGTGTCTGCTTGATGCGGCAGAGGCTACGCTGCTGCGACCTCGACGCGACGAGTTCTTGCCCCCTGATCAGATCGCTGCCTATGTACGGGCGCAACTGGCCCAGCCGATCAACTATCCTCCGTTGTCCCAATCTACTATTCCAGGCGATACCGTTGTATTAGCAATCGAGCCTGAGATTCCGCAGCAGTTGCAAGTCGTTGACGGCGTGTTGAGGGCCTTGCAAGATGCCGGCGTGGACGACTCGCTCATTACGGTTTTGTTGGCCAGTTCCTCGACAATCGCTGAGGCACTCCAGGACGGGCTAGTCGCGTTAGGCCATAGCCGTTGCCAGGTGAAAGTTCACGATCCCGACAACGAAAAAGAAATCGCTTTCTTAGGTGTTTCGCAAAATGGTCGCGCCTTGCGGCTGAGCCGGACGCTTTGCGAAGCCGATCTTGTCTTGCCAGTCACCGCTGCAAAGGGTGAGCTTACGCCCTGCGAACAGGCACCATTTTTCACTGAAATGTTTCCACTTTATTCTGACCGAGAAACGAACGAGCGAATCGCTGCCTCCAACGCAGAAAAATTTCCGTGTGTTGCCCCAGAAATTTCGTCTGAAATCGAAGAGTGCGGTCGTCAGCTAGGTGCGGGACTCTGTATTCGAGTTATTCCAGCCGTTGGTGGGCAAGTAGCTGCCTTGCTCACTGGCGACCATTCCTATGTGGCTCGACAAGCGAACGAAGCGTATCGCGAGATCTGGCAATGCGATGCTCAGCTTCGTGGAAACTTGGTCATTGCTACCGTAGCTGGCGGTGTTGAGCAGCAAACATGGCAAAACGTGGGCCGCGCCTTAGCAGCGGCTGAAGCGATTCTCGAGCCGGGTGGCTGCATCGCAATTTGCTCGGAACTCGCTGAGCCACCCGGGCTGGCTCTTAGCCAACTCTTTGGCACTGTCGATTACGACGTTGCTCGGCGGGAGATCCAGCAAAACCCTGGCACCGACAGCAAACCTGCTATACAACTTTGCCAAACTCTTGAGCGATACTCCATCTACCTTCGCAGCCAACTAAGTCCTGCGGTTGTCGAAAGCTTGGGCATGACGCCCCTCGCATCTGATAGCGAACTCGAACACTTAGCACAAACGCTTCGGCCCTGCATAGTGCTAGAGGAAGCCCAACGGTTGCTACCCTCTCTTGTCGAAGTGGAGGCTTGAGCAGCATGGCGAAACCAAAATCATTTTTGGCTGACTACGATTCGCTCCGCTCTGGCAGTGGCTTTGTCGAACTGAAAAAATGGTCGATGGTTATCATGACCGGCGCAGACCGGCAATCGTTTTTGCACAACATGTGCACCAACAATATTCGCCAACTACAAATAGGCGAGAGCTGCGAAGCCTTTTGCACAAATGTTCAAGGGAAAATAGTCGCGCAGCTGTTTGTGATCGCACGCGAAGATCGACTGGAGCTGTTGACTGTTCCGCGAGAGGCGGAAACGCTGATCACCCACTTGGATCGCTATATCGTCCGAGAAGAGGTGACTTTGACAGATGCCACAGATGATTATTGTTGGCTGTTTTTAGGTGGCTGCGAGACTCTCAGCGTTCTGTCGGCGCTTAGTGTTGCACCTTGCGGTTTTGGTGAGTCGCTGTGCTGCTTCGCGTCTTTCGCCAGAAATGAGAGGCAGCAGTCTCAGGAATCATTCGAGGAAGCAGACTGGGTAGCATGTTGCGACGAGGCATGGCAAGCGGCTCGCATAGAGGCTCATCTACCACTATTTGGCGTCGACTTTGGAAACGCAAACTTGCCACAGGAAGTAAACCGCAACGAACAGACAATCAATTTCGACAAAGGATGCTACCTCGGCCAAGAGACGATCGCCCGGATCGACGCCTTGGGCCACGTGAATCAAAAAGTTGTGCTCGTGCAGTTTCAAGGGGATTCGACACCACCGGTCGGCTTAGAATTATGCGTTGCCGACAAATGCGTCGGTCGCGTGACAAGCGGCTGCTGGTCGCCGCGAAGCAAAGCTCCGCTGGCATTGGCGATGGTTCGCCGTGGCTCAAACGAATTAGGAGATCAACTCGAAAGCGACTTGGGCGTCGCAACGGTGGTCGCACCCTTAGAAAAGGAGACCTAACCGCCAACACGGGGCGAGTCGGCAACGCCGATCTCGCTCAAGGACTTCAAAATATCTTTCAGGGCGTCAACCACATTTTGGTTTTCTATTGTTGTAACTTGACCCTCGATAGCATATTGGCCATCAGCAATGACATTTAGGAGCCTCCCAAGCTGCTGCTTAACCGACGCGCAAAAGAATTGCTGTTCGCCTGAAGTCATTTCGTCGCGGAGCATGACCGTTTCGTTGGCCGCATGCTGGCGATGCAATCGAACAAGCCGCCCAGCTTCGGCTTTTACAAGATATCCGTCAACAAAAGCTCGCCGAAGTTTGCCAGTCGCATTGAAGTGGTAGACAGGATCTTGATCAAAATAAAAACTCACTGCTTCGCCAACCCGGATCCCAAAAAAAACCTCGCCCGAATTTTCACCCCAGGAGACTTTTAACTGTAACCGAGTCGTAAACGCCTTCGCGTCGCGCAACAGATTTTCACGATCTTGAGATTTACGGGCCATGCGAGTATTCAGCTAGAGTCGTTTGTCAACGCACAAGTACATCTAGCTTAACGCATCCTCGTACTCAAGCGAAGCCTGGCAAGACGAGACTTGGGCCGTCTGTCGAATCTCGTTACGGATCTCAAAAAAAGCATCGACCACATCGGGATCCCACTGTGTGCCAGCTCCTGCACGGAAGATCTCATCCAGCTTTTCGTCGGGCATTCCCTTTCGGTAGGGCCGATCACTTGACATCGCGTCATAGGCATCTGCCACCGCCATGATCCTTGCCATGCGCGGCGTTTCCGTTTTTTTCAAACCATGAGGATAACCACTACCGTCCCACGCTTCGTGATGGTGCAAGACCATGGGCAACACTTTGTCGAGTTGGCGAACGCCTTTGAGGATTTCGTAGCCGAGCTGCGGATGGAGTTTAATCTGCTCAAACTCTTCGGCGGTTAGCTCACCCGGCTTGTTGAGCACCTGGTCGTCGATGCCGATTTTTCCGATGTCATGCAGTAGCCCAGCAAGGTAGATCGTGTCTCGATCAGCTTTACTTAGACCGAGACGCTCTGCTAACGAGACCGAGAAAAAGGCGACACGATTGCTGTGTCCTGATGTATATCGATCCTTGGCGTCAATTGCCGAGGTCAACGCCTGGACCGAGCTGGCGAACAGCTGCGACTGTTCTTGGTAAAGTCCCAAGTTGCTGTTATGTATCCCCAGAATCGTACCCACGCTTCTGAGTAATTGAATTTCCACCGAACCAAACTCGCCGAAGCTTGCCTGAGTAGTCCCATGATGATTCAAAGCAACCAACCAGCCGCGTGGCTGCTTGCTGCCTTCGATGGGCACGCACACAAGTTCACGAATTGTCGGGCAGTGCCAAGTCGGCAGTGTCGTCTCGGCTCGATTGAGCAGCACAGGCTCGCTAAGCGGGATAGGACCGAATCGGCGTATCAGTTCGCAGAGTTCGTCTCTTTCCACCGGGCACACCCCTTCGGTAAAGACATCCCATTCCGCCAAATTATCGTCAGAAACTTTGCCATCGATCGTCCCCCTTAACACGATGCCTAAGCACTGTGCCGGAATCGTACTTGCTAACCAACCCAAGGCATTTCGCCAGAGTTCTTGCTCGCATTCCGAAAGCCGTAATTGCCCAGTCAGTCGATGAAGTAAGTCAAGTTCGGCATAAATTTCCTCCGTATGGGCATTAGATTCGGCGACTTCCGTTTCGAGACGAGATGTTTGTTGACGTAACGTCAAGTTTTCCAATGCTGATCCAGCCACTCGCAATAGCACGTCCGGCGGCCAAACCGTTCTTCCTGCAGACCATCGTAATGCTCGACGAACATCAATGCCAAACGCTCGTGCTGCCGCGGCCATCTCCTCCTCTTGGGTCACTTGTTGAGTAACAAAAATGCCGACAGCCACTAGATTCGCACCAACGCCCAGGCAACGTAACGGAATCGCAAGCATTGTTAGGGGCGACACATCTTCAATAATCTCTGGGGTTCCGCGTCGACCCACTTCGACCAACAACTCTAAACGATTATATAGGTCGCAACTCAGTGCCTCGTGATCGAAGTACACCAAGTCGCCCGAGTCGGTATTAACCAGCGCAAATGGCTCTGCGAACGCTTTCGCTAAAGCGTCAAGAACGACCTGTGTTTTGTCGTCTGTAGCGCACGAACTCGCCTCGACGCTTGGAAGCATCTCTTTTGCAGGGACGGTTGTTTCTGGTGTTGGGAGCAACTGAGGTGCCCTGTTCAGCGGATGTGTCGCGACCGGTTTCGCAATTGATGAACTGTAATACAAGCATAGGAGGTAACTTAGGTGATGGTGTGCTGATGTGGGTTACTTCTGAACAACGCGCGTTGGTAGCCTGCTGATTATATGGTTCGAAACGATTTCGCAGGCTGAAAGTAGCCTGTCGGCCCTGAAATCTTACGCGCGTCAGCCGTTTTTGAGGTCGTCTTCGGTGCGTCTCTCTCGATAACGGCGACTGGCTCTCTTGAGCGTAGCGCGATCTTCTTCAGAAAGCTGGTCAAAGCTTGTGTTGTTAAGCTGAAGTAAAATTACGTCAACCCGTGCATCTTCGTTGGCTTCGCGCTCGCGACGTTTGCGGTCGATTGCTTCTTGCTGTTTGTCTTGCAAGTGCTCGACTAATACTGCTTCGCGATCGGTGTTATCCCATTCGTTGAGCAGCCACTCTTCGTCGTCCGAATCAAACTCATCGATAGCTAGCCCCGCGTCGTAACGACGAGTATGGATGACGCGTAAACCACCGTAAAGCAGAAAGATCGAAATTACAGAAAGTGGGAACCACGTCGGTATATGCCCCGTCGAGTAGCGAGGGGGAATCTTCATTGCAAGCAGTGTTGCAAACAATGCCGTGCCGAGTGCAATTCGCGACGTTGCGCTGGCTGCCGTCGAGCGACCAACAATAGGCCACAAAACTCCACGTAACAACTCGGCGCCATCGCACGGGTCGACTGGCAAAAAACTTATCAACAACAAGCACCAATTAATCCATACAGTCAACTGTGCAACAAGTTGCAATGTCGTCACTGATGAACCAATGCCCGGGGCAAAAATTTTTGGCGAACAAGGGTTAAGTAATAGTCGAAAGACGTCGCGATCTTGGGTCAGAACTAGACCACAACCGGCCGCGACTAGCAAAGCCAAATAGGTCATCGGCCCAGCGAGCGACGTTACCAAATGCGCTGGCGGGTCGGCTGGTAGGTGTAACTTTGAGAATCCGCCCATTGGCCCTAGTACCAAAGCAGAAGGATGACCGCCTACGCGAGTGGACGTAATGGCTTGCGCCAATTCATGCAAAGTCACGCTGACCGCGTACACCAACAACGCCCACATGCCCACGTTCGGCTCCACTAGATCCGACTTCACCGCAAGTAGCAGCACTAATGCCGAGAGAGGCCAAAGAATATGAATGCGCAACTCAACCCCACCGGGCCGGCCAACACACAAACTCCAATTGTCCGTCGAATGGTTCATCATTCCGACACTGCCCTCTCAAGCCGATCGCCTCTCGCCGTGTTTGTCCGCAAAGCCACAGATGCTTCCTGATCACGAAACAGAACCCTCGCCTCACACACCATCTTATCAAGCCGGATCAAAACCGGCAAACCTTGTTTTTGGCCACGCTGAAAATAGGACTTTTTCGAGTTGCCTCAAGTCGCCACTCTGAGGAAAATCGATAATTAGCCTATTCACCACTTACAAAAAATCCAACATGTCCAACGATCCCAAAGCGGTCCTCGTCACCGCCAAATTCACCGTCCTCGAACACCAGCTCGCTGTCCCTTCCGAACCGACGCGACTGGTGCGACACACCGTTCAGCACCCGGGCGCTGTCGCGATCATTCCATTGCTCGACGACGACCACGTCTGCCTCATCCGCAACCAGCGGATCGCCGTCGGCAAGACACTTGTCGAACTCCCTGCCGGCACACGCGAACCGGACGAACCGCCACGCCTCACCGCCGAGCGAGAACTCCAGGAAGAAACCGGCTACCGCGCCACCCACTGGCACGAACTCAACGGCTTCTTTATGTCACCGGGCATTCTCAACGAACGTATGCATCTGTTTGTCGCCAAGAACCTCACCCTTGGCTCTACCGCGCGCGAACCGGGTGAAGAAATCGACAATCTGGTTGTTACTTGGGACGAAGCAATTGCAATGGCACTCTGCGGAAAAATAGAAGACGCCAAATCACTTGCGGGTATTTTGCTCTGGGATAAACTCCGGAATAATGCCTAACCCCTCCACTGGGGTTTTGCGACTCTTGCGCAAAAGTGTTTTCTGTTCGCAAAACTCGCGAGGTTTTGCGCTGTCTATTTTTGTTGCATGCTGCAATAGCAGTGTTTACTGAAATGGCCTGTTGCAAAAATCCCGTATTTTTGCGCCGTTGAGCCTGTTGAACAGCGCAAAAATACTAAGCGCGAACCAGCAAACACCCTCCACAAAGCGCCAGACAGTCAATACGCCACGGAAATAGCGCCGCAAAAAGCCCGTCAGCGTCTGGCAGTCGACCAGCGTCTACAACTTCCCACCACCACTCTACCAAAACAGCCCACAGATTTCAGCAACGATTGTTGGCCACTGTTCAGAAGAGTTGCAATGCAAGTTGTGTACAGATTTCCTGGGAGGAGGAAGGCAGAGAATCAGCAAAGTCGGTTAAACGACTAGTGCTTTGGCAACATCCCATCAGCTAAAAAAGCATGGCCCCAACATATTAGGCGAGCGGCAGATAGGAATTTACCTGCCCCAACCGACATCCATTTTTGCTACAAACAAGTGAACCACGACGACACGACGGGCACAACGTAGATTTTACGTTGTGCCCGTTGTGTCGTCGTGGTTGATTTTTAAGTAATCCTTTCGCCATCAGGTAAATTCTCAACTGCCGCTCGCCTTAGGACCAAGCTTTTGCTAATGGATTGACTTGAGATTAAAAATTACTCCTCGGCAGCGTAGATTTTCTCCCAGTTCGCGAGATCATCACTATCAAAATCGCCATCTCCATCGCTGTAATAGGATCACCATTATTAGGACCTTGTATGCCGACTCCTCTCCCTATCGGGCTATTTACTTCGTCATCATTGATAAGGCCTGTGCAAAGGCAAACGCCGCTTTCAATGCCGATACCGCCACTGTACACCGCGTCACCTTCAGCATTTTGATTCGGTTGTGGCAGTAGGGTACCTATTGGCGTTACGCCTCCAGTGAACAAGCCGATTGCGCGCTGATCGCCGGTAATGGTCGCTGGCGATACCCCTAACACTACGTCAATCCCATCAACAAGAATTAGAGCCAATACCTGCGCTGTGGGTCCGCCAAGTTCATTGCTGCTGGTAGCGTCGATGGCATAGCACTGCTGGATGTACAGCGGGAAAGTAAAAAGACTGACGGCGAGTAGAAATTTCTTCAACATGATCGTTCACTCCAATTACGAGAAGTTTGCCGCCAAAACTGGCAACCCGGCAAACAGGAAATCCCCAGCACGATTAGCACAATCGAATTAGGCTCAGGCACCCTGCCTACCCGAATACGATCCAATTGAACGGTCCAGCCTAGTTCTTCGGGCTCTCCGAAAAATCCGTTCGCAAAAAACTCGATCACCATTAGGCGTATTGTCTTAAAATCTGCGCCCTCCGGCCCTCCGCCACGACTCGCAAACGAATCAAAAGGCAAGGCGATGGTCAAAGGAGAACTTGTCTCCACCAGCGGGGCAACGAGGGCGAAGAAGGAAGTCCCCGTATGTGTTGTTTCTTGCACCAGTACCCGAAGAAATGCTGGGGGAGTTGGACCCACAATAGAAGTTACATCAATCAAAAGAGTGTCGTTGATGCCGTTTTCGGTGAAGTCGCCAACAAACTGGTCATACCAGATTAGTATTGAAGCCCTAGGCAACCCATTAACGAAGGTGGGCATCAAGTCTGTCATCATACCGGTCAAGTGCGATTCGACCGTAATACTACTGTCAAGCGTCGCAATTGGGTCTGCCTGGATTGCCTCAATCTCCAATCTGCGACGAGCAGCCAAAATTCCTACGTTATCTGTAATAGTAGGTATTCCCTCCATCTCGGGGCTTACCACTCCCGCCGGATCATCAAAATCATCTAGCACAAACCCCGCGTGCAGTGGAGCTGCGAAGAGCGAAAGGCAGAAAAGCGAAGCAAGAAAAGTGCGGTGCATGGTAGAAGTGCCTCTTGATTTCTGTGTGCTAGTCCAGTTTAGGCGTTTTTTTTTTGCGGTTGTCAAGCATTTTTCTACAAATATTTTTGTGTGGGTGTAAAGAATCCAACTTCCAACTTCCTACTTCAACTTCAACTTTCCTACTTCAACAAAAAAACCACTGCTGCGATGGGGATTTACGTCGGGAAGCTTGTGCCCACGAAAAAAGGCCGCGAATTTCGGCTGGTCCACGCAGGTGCGTGTGAGACTAGCAGAAATTTGCGGCCTGATGCGTGAGCTTGTTTTTCGTGCGAGCAGATTGAGGGTGGTGAAGTAGGCCCATTCTAGCAGGTCTGCGCGGGCAGCACAAATTACTGGGAATCACCGGCGAATTAGGATCGTTCGTGAAATTAGTGGCGGATTTTGGTCTATAGCGGTAGGGCGCAAGCCCTCCGGTTTGCGACACCGGAGGGCTTGCGCCTTACCGCTAAAATCATCATTTGTTTTGCGAGCGATACTTAAGCAAATTCAGTAGTTCCAAAAACAAGGGAAGAACGCTAATCTTCGCTAATCTGCACTAATCGTATTAGCGAAGATTAGTCCAGATTAGTCCAGATTAGTGTTCCAAATTACAGTTTCTGGTCTTTCTTTTCCACAGAATTTGGAACTACTGAATTTACCCATACGCCGCGCAACTATTTGAGACGGCAGTTTTTTGCCGGAAGTTTACTATCAGCCCAGCTTTACTATCAGCCCGGTTTACCGGGCTTTCCCAGCGAAGCTGGTATTAGGCCCGCCGTTTACGGCGGGTTATGC
>JAJDEE010000333.1 GCA_029259975.1 Planctomycetota bacterium | reverse complement strand
CTAGCTATTGAGCCGATGAATACCAATACAATGCATTTCTCAACGAGATCCATGGTCGCCAAAAGGACTTGTTGCCTTTGGAAATCGCAGCAGAAACGCAGCTAGCAACAGGCTTAGGCTGCTTGGCTCTGGCACGACTGTGAAACCGAGGTCGCGCAAAGATTGGATGGTCATGTTGCTAAGAAAAGGCTCGCCGTAGTCGGGGTCGATTGCTCCGGTCATTAGTTCCAGACCCAAGTCGCGTCCCTGGCTATCGGTAATGCCAGTCAGCGGAGAGAGGCTCCACGGGTCGCTTGGGTTGCCTTCCTGCGAGCTGCTTCTCATCAACTGGTCCCAGTGATTGCCTATGGTGCCAATGTTGCCCGCCATTTCGACGGGAATGAATGTTGCGGCGGGGGCGAATTCTGCACGGTAGGCGGCCAAACCGTGCGTGCCGGTGTACTCTCCTGAACCAGCCTGATATACACCGTTGGCAATCCACGTCGTTTGGTTAATGCCAAGTAAATGTCCGACCTCATGCGCTAAGATGTCGTCGACATAATTCACGCCTTGAAATTCGGTGTTGGGCGGGTTGGGTCCCGAGCCATCCCAACTGGCAAAAATATCCACAATCCCCGGATTGATGCGAACAGTCCCGGCGGTGTTGAGCTGAAACCCTCCTTGCTGCACAAAGCTGGTCGTCTGAGCGTCTGCGAAGCTGGAGCCAGAGGTAATAGTCACGTCGAGTCCGGTAACACTAATCACCGACTGATAGCCAGTAAGTACACCCTCCCACAAACCTTCTACATAATCGAGTCCCGCTTCCACGACCGCCAATTGGTTAGATGTGAAGGTTGCAGAATTGCTAATGGTGAATCGTAGATCGAAGTCCGCGCACGCTGCGTCGCTGTCAACGAAGACGGTCACGGTTACAAAACAAAGACCAAGCAGTAAACGAGATATCATGAGAGATTTTTCTTTCGAGCGGGTAAGTAAGTTGCCGCACCGTTACGAAGGGGTGCCAAAGCCTCGCAAAGCAAGGTCGGAGGTAATTTCTGTGAAGCCAGGAATGGTCACAGAGAGCTGACGCGAATGCGTATTACCGGCTCGGCACAAAATGCCAAGGACTGCCGGTCAGCTAAAGAGTTACACGAGCAAGAACCTGCGAAAAGACAAATGACGTGGTGTGGGAAATGCCATCGACCCCCTCATTATGCTCAAAATCGTGAAAATCTCAAGCTTTTTGTCTTGAAGTCGTCGCTGATGATGATGTTGTTTTCAGCGAATTTGTGGACAATAGTGGTTTTGCCATTTTCCATCCTTAATCGCCCATGTCTGTCGCTCGTACCCGACTCGCCCCTTCGCCGACTGGCGCTTTGCACCTTGGCAATGCACGCACTTTTTTGGTGAATTGGGCGCTGGCCCGCCAGCAAGGCTGGAAAATCGTGTTACGGATCGAAGATCTTGACGGACCTCGCATCAAAGCAGGAGCGACCGAGCTTGCGGTCGAGTTGCTAGAGTGGCTGGGGATCGATTGGGACGAAGGCCCTTTTTTTCAGTTGCATGATCAGTCTGCTTATCAAGCCGCGCTAAGACAGTTAGCCGAACAACGGTCGATCTATCCCTGCCGTTGTTCGCGCAAGCAGCTCGAAGCTGCAAGTCTCTCGGCACCGCATGGACACGAACACGACTTACGCTATCCTGGCAACTGCCGCCCACCAGGCGACCAATCGGTAGATTTGTCGTTGCTCGGCACGACGGGCGTTGCTTGGCGGATGCGCGTGCCCGATCAACCGACCGTTTTTGAAGACGAGTTTGCCGGACGACAAGAGCACTACGTCCAACAAACGGTCGGCGATTTTTTAGTCGCGACCAAAGCGGGTTTGACGAGCTATCAATTGGCAGTAGTGGTCGACGACGCGCGCCAAGGCATCGATCAAGTGGTGCGTGGCGACGATCTGCTCGCCTCGACGCCGCGACAAATGTTGCTTTACGATCGCTTGGAACTTGGCCAACCGCCAACCTACACGCATTTGCCACTGGTGATCGGCGAAGATCGTCGGCGTCTGGCTAAGCGGCACGGCGACAGTCGGCTCGCACACTATCGCGAACGAGATGTCGCGCCCGAGCGCGTGCTGGGTTTGCTCGGCGAGTGGTGCAACCTCGGACCTCGCCGAGAAATGTCGACTGGAGAGTTTTTCGAACAATTTCAATTGCAACGACTTTCGCCGGAGCCGATCGTTTTTACGGCAGCTGATGATGCTTGGCTGCTGGATAGCTGAAAAGTTTGCTGCACGCCTTTAAACCCATTTGCAGTACTGACTCAAGCTGCTGGCGAGTAATTCCTGGCTTTTTCCTCGCCCACTCTTTATGCTTTGTGAAGCGTGCTAGCTGTTCCGCAACTCCTCTAGCCTGTACTCCGCCGATGAGGTAGCCTTCGCAGTTGCTTATCGTCAAGGATTCGATCTATCTGTTAGCCACGCGCCCAAGGAGGGGTTGTGCAACGCCTGCTATCGTTAGCAACGCTCGCCATCATCGGTGGTCTGGGATGGATGTTTTTGCAAGGCGGTGGCCTTAGTCAAATTGCTGTACCGCGCAATGGACAGCAGTCGTCGGGTAGTTATCAGACTCCTGGTAACTGGCAATCCTCGTCGGACCAAACTCCATATCGAATGGCTTCGACTGGTCAGAACGTGCCGGCGTCTCCTCCGAATGTTGCCAATGGGCAGACGATACGCATCGCTTCGTTTAACATTCAGGTGTTTGGCAATACGAAGGCGAACAAGCCGCACGTGATGCAAGATTTGGCAGATATCGTTAATCAGTTTGATGTTGTGGCGATTCAAGAGGTGCGTTCAAAAGATGAGTTTCTCATTCCCGATTTCGTGCAGCTCGTCAATCAAAGTGGACGGCGATTTGATCGTGTCATCGGGCCGCGTGTAGGATACACAACGAGTAAGGAACAGTACGTCTTTCTGTTCGATACGCAAAAGATAGAAGTCGATCGCCAGAGTGTTTACACCGTGAGCGATCCTGACGGACTGCTACATCGCGAGCCGTTGGTGGCGACGTTTCGTACTCGTGTCGATCTGGATCGTGCCTTTACTTTTACGTTGGTAAACATGCACACTGATCCAGATATCGCGCAGCAAGAGATGGATGTGCTAGCGCAGGTTTACAAAGTTGTCCGCCGTTCGAGCCGAGGCGAGGACGACATCATTCTGCTTGGTGATTTTAATGTTGATGATCGGCATCTAGGAAGGCTCGGACAAATACCCGGGATGTCGCCGTTGATTGCTGGAGTGTGGACAAACACTAGGCAAAATCGTCAATACGACAATCTGCTCATTCATCAACCCTCGACGACCGAGTATTCTGGCCGTTCGGGTGTGTTTGATTTCATGCGGTTCAAAAACCTCAGCCTGCAACAAGCCTTGAAAGTCTCGGATCATTTTCCGGTCTGGGCCGAGTTCAGCATCTACGAACGCGACTACGCAGGGCGCGTTGCCAGTCGGCGCCGCCCCTCAGGACGATAGGTCCCTTCACTTCCGAAGAAATTAATCGCGGCGTAACAACAGTACGACCTGTGTTCTTGATACGCGTCGTTTTTCGTTCCGTCGTGGTTCAAAATCATCAGCGAAGATTTCTGTTGAAATTGTGCCACGCGATACCGTAGTATTGCGTTTGAACATTTGGTATCCGACAGAGCTTTACGCTTGCAATTGAGCGTGAAGTATCTGAGAGAGCCCGCCACCGTGGTCAAGCTTCGGTGACGGGATTTTTTTATGCGCGAGGAGAAAAACCTTGGACGAAGCGAATCGCTATCTAGTGAACCTTGCGGAGTACGGTGCGATGATCCGCGACGGCGATTTGTTGCTATTTCGTGGGCAAGGCATGTTGTCGCGACTGATCGGTACGGCCGGACGAAGCGATTACACACACGCCGCCCGCGCCGTTTGGTGGGGCGACCTGTTGTTTTGCTGCGAAGTGCGCGAACTACGTGGTGGTCGGGCAGTGACTCTCGCCAGCCAAGTGAAAAAGCATCCGGGCATGATCGATGTGTTTGAAACAAATCCGAGCCGTCGGTGGCATGACTACGATCGCCGCGGCTCGGTCAGTTACATGCGGCGGTTGGCTGGCTGCGACTATGGATATTTCGGCGTGCTGAAGGCCGCGCTACGGCATCTGCCGCTGTGGCGCTTCTTGGTCCGCCCAGATATGAATGATCAACAAAGAACTAGCCAACCGCCGTTTTGTTCGCAGGCGTGTGCGATGGCCGATCGCATCGGTGGCGGGGTCGACCCTGTACCGCACTTGGCCGACCGCGTGACCGAGCCGGCAGATTTGGCCCGCAGTCCGTTTTATCGCTACCGTTTTACGCTAGCGGGAGTAGACCCATGAACAATGATTACCACAAAAAAGAGAATCAGACTGAAACCACAGTAGGCTGGTATTGGCTAGCAGGTCTTGTTCTTGCATTGCTTTGTTCGTGTCCGGCAAATAGTGCAGAGCGGATGACTAGCGATCGACTGAAAGAGGTCGTCTGTCGCATAAGCAACCAACTTGGCGGTGCAAATAGCCTTGGCAGCGGAACGTTGATCGACAAAACAGACGATGGCCACGAAGGGTTGGTGCTGACCTGTGCTCATCTTTTCAGTGAAGGTGTGGGCGAAGTGCTCATCAAGTTTGCTGATGGCAAAACGCATCACGCTCGATTGATCGATCTCGATAAGCAAGCCGACTTGGCAGCATTAGCGATAGCCAACCCAGTGGGCAAGCCTGTGGAAGTGGTGTTGAAAATGAATACGCAGGCGAAACTGCACGCTTGCGGGTATGGGCCGCATGGGGTTTACCGATGTGCGGTTGGCGCCCGGGTTGGAGAAGCGGCTAGCGCTGGGCAGACGAGCTTGTTGATTGGCGATTCGGTGCGTTCGGGTGACTCGGGTGGCGGAGTATTTGACGAGCAGGGAAGACTGGTGGCCGTTATATGGGGCGAAGCTCAAGGAGTGACTTATGCCAGTTATGGTCGACCGATGCAACGATTTTTGAATCGCGTGTTGGGTCGGCGCACTTCGGTCGTATATTCATGCCCCAACGGAACATGTCCTCGGCGGCCTCCCGCCGCGAGTAGGCCAGGGCTGCAACAGCCGGTTCGCCCGTCCTTTCCGCGTCGCGACGGTTCAGGCAGTTCAGATTCGCGATGGAGTGCCGGTCAAGAAAACTTTCAGAGGCAGCTCGATGAATTGCGCGCACAAAAACAAGATCGCGGCGATTATTTAACTCGTGGCGAGTTGCCTAACCTTGGGAGTTTTGCTCGACGAGAAGAAATTGAGCGATTGAAGGACGAGAGTACATCGCGTCACGCAACTTTGCTTGAACGAATGCAAGTAATCGACGGTCGGACTATCGGCAAAGTTGCCGGAACGGCGGCTGTTGGATTGCTTGGATTGAGCGGTCCAGCAGGTTGGGGAGTGATCGCCGCTGCCAGCGTTGGTGGTTGGCTAATCGGCAGGCGAATGAAGCGTAAGTTGAGCGGCGCCGGAGGTCGTCGCCAACGAAGGTTTCGAGGGTAAGGAGATGCGAGATAAAGAAGATCAACAACCCGCCAAACGGGAGCCAGCGGAGACAGTCACCGAAAGCGAGGCTGCCGCTGATGCGGTGACGACGTTTCGCGATGTGCGGCAACCGATCGAACGTGACGACGAGGAGACTCGTCAACTTTTACGACTTTCGCAGCTCGAAGGACGTGATCCGTTACAAGACGCGGTTGCAGGAAGGCTTGCACTCGACCGGCTCGACGCGACTGCCGACGGAGACTCTGACCCACAGCGAGTACGTTGGGCGGATGAGCTACGAAGAGAGCTACGCGAACGATTCAACGATATTGCACCAACGAAATTTGAAATGAGCAACTAGGCGAACCGTAGGGCGTAAGTCCTCGGAGCCGTGGCGCGGGTACTCCCCAGGCTGACGCCATGGGGTACGCCTAACAGTAACAACCATTGTTTCTTAAGGAGAAAAACCATGCCAGCAGGTGACCCAGGACAAGAACAGTTCCGTCGAGCGATAACAGAGTTTCGCAATTTGCACGTTGTAGCGGCACTCGGGCCGTTGTTTGATTTTCGTAGCGAAGTGGTCTCGAACGACGAGTTCGGCGTTCGTGGTGGTTTGGACGAGACGACTAAAAACCATTATGTCGAGCATTTGCTGGCGTCCGACCGCATGCGTCGACGAGTAACTTACAACCCCGACAAAACTCCGTTGGGCGATCTTATCGAGCGGGCGACCGATTCGAGCCAGACCTTGTTAGGTTCGACAGAGCCGTTCGGTGGTGACGAGGTGCAGGAGGCTCCTGGTGGGTTGATCACTTTGCCGTGGGCCGTTGATGGTTCGGATCCGAATATTCCGATGGCCAGCCAGCTGAATTTTCGCAGTCAGAATGCGTTGATACTGCTTGGTGCCTTGGATCGGGCAATCGTCAACTGGACTCGTTTGGAGAGTCGTTTCCGTAGCACGTTTATTTATGTCAAAGACTCGATGCGAATGTATGGCAGTTATGTGCAGGTGCTTGAGTATCTGAATGCCTTCGCAGGTGATGCTAACCGCGTCGACATGGCGGCGGGCGTGCGTCCGACGGAAGAACCGCTAGGGCCGACCGATTCGCCCAACTTGAGAGCAGAATCGGCAGGTTTACAGTCGCGACCTTAGCGAAAGCGTAGTGAAGGAAAGGTAGGCAATCGATTTGAATCGTACTTCACAGAAAGAATTAGGCTGGCCAGCAGCCGCGACGATCATCGCAGCGATGATTGGCGCGGTTGCGGCCTCGATTGCCTTGGCAATTGCACCGCTTAGTAATTCAGACTCGACGTCGGTTAATCGACTTGCAACTGCCCGGGAAATTGGCGAAGTCAAGGCGCGTCTCAAAGCGATCGAGACCACCAGCCATCAGATGCGCCGAGAATTGCGGGATGACATTAAAGAGTTACGAAAACTCATTCAAACTTCTTTGGAAGCCAATCGTTCATCATAAGAACTAACGTTGCTTGAGGAAAACTATGGCTTTAATCCACCACTGGAATCTGCAAGAAACTTCGGGAACAACGGTCACTGACTCCGTTGGTTCGAACACCGGTACAATTGTATCTGGCACAACGTTGGGAGCGACTGGCCCCGGCGGGTCACTCGTAAATGCTACGCAGTTCGCGGGAACCTCTAACACCCCTATCGACCTAGCGTCAGACGTCGTACTCCCAGCAACTAGCGATTGGTCGCTGGCTTTCTGGTTCAAAAAAGATGTTGTTGGTGATAACCAAGGAATGTGCCTAGGTGTAGGTGGCGCAGTTGTCAATTACATTTGGAACACGAACAACCAAGACTTCAAGGTACAGGGGGCATCTTCAAGCGTTAGTTTTGTTCATGGGGATGTGTTGCGAGTTGAGTTGCACCATTATTTCTTGAAATACAACTCCACCACCAATTTCCTGAGTCTGTACATAGACGGGGTGTTGAATCAATCATTGGCCTTCAATGACAGTTTCACGCTAGGGACGTTAGGCGGCGGGTTCAATACCACTTCTTTTGCCCACAAAGGCTTGCTGTCTGACGTGCGGGTCTACGATAATGCGGCGTCGCAGGCAGAGATTGACGCTGCGTTTGCCGAAGGTGTGGGAGTTAACTTTACCCTGCAAAGCGTCGCGGATGATCAATTCTTTCAACGTCCTGCGACCGGTAATCTTTCCGTGTCGGTATCGGGCACGGCAGCAACCGGAGAAGTTGTTGAATATCAGTTAGATGCCGGAGTTTGGCAAACCCTGGCTACCGCAGCAAGCGACGCCTATTCAGGCAGTGTTAGCGCATCCGTAGGCAACCACTCGTTAGTTGTTCGGCTAGCTTCTGACACCAGCAATACGATCGTAAAGAGCATCCACATCGGAGACGCCTTTGGTTGGTTCGGTCAAAGCAACGCGGACAACACTTTTGACAATCCACAGACCTATTCAGGATCGCTTGGCTTCTGGATTTACGACGAGAACGATGCCTGGATTGCTGGTGTCTCTGGCTACAAGTCTGCTGGCCCCGGCGGTGGAACAGGATTCAGCATCTTGCCGAGACTTGCGAGCCAGATAGAGGCGCTCACAGGCGTTCCAGTTGCGTTTATCGCTGAGACTGAGGGCGGCGTTGGCATCACAACGGGGCCGTGGGGGTCGAATCCACCCGGTGTAAGATATTTGGCTGCTGTAGCCGCTATCAACGACTCGGGCATCAATGGTCTGAAAGCAGCGATCGTCGACGTGGGCGAAAGCGATACGTCAGGTCCGGCTGTCGCGGCTTCGGTAGTTGAAACGGCCTTCGTCGATTTTCATGTCAACATACAGGCGGCAGTAGGTCTGACTTTCCCGTTGATCGTCTCGCAAACTGGCACGGCTACGACGGCCTCTTCTGACGCGAACATTGATGCGGTAAGGCAAGGGCAGCAGGCAGCGGTCGACAACAATGCAGCGATTCATTTGGGCGTGATCGGCTACGACAGAGCCAACCTACATTGGCAGACGGATGCCGAAGCGACGACCTATATCGGGCGATTATTCGCGGCGGTCGATGAGGTTTCCTATAACGGAACGGCAGGAACACCGCCGAGGTTGGTTGCTGCCCTAGTTAGCGGGATGACACTCACGCTCACCTACGACAGAGATTTAGAGGCGGCGACTACGTACACCGCGAACGCATGGTCATTCAACGACAATGACTTGGCAATCCTGGTGAATGCTGCGACGAAAACTGGTAACCGCACAGCCGATTTGGCTCTGGCTAGTGCCCCGACGTCCACTGTGATGACAGTTTCTCTAGGTCTGGGTAATGCCGGGCAAGGTGACAACGTGCCAAGAGGTTTGGGCGGGCAGCCTGCTTTGCCAGAGGTGGCACTTGCGATTTCAGGCGATATTGCACCCTTCGCAGAAGTGCTAAGCATAAAAAATGTACAACGTGTAATTTCAGTTAATAGGGAGTAGCAATGGCGTTAACCTTTGATCCGATCAGCAGTCCTGGTGCGACGCGCGACCTGTTTGTTGACATGTCGGGAGTGTTAGAGGACGGCGAAGCTTTGACATTGGCAAGCGTAACGAGTGCCAACGCGACGGTACTGGCTACCAGCAATGTTGCCATCAACAGCGCTGTTGTAACACACGGCGAACAGCAGGTTGCGGTGGGAAAAGGCATTCAGTTCACGATCCAAACGTTGCAAGAATCTCAAGCAACGGTGCCGCTGGTCGTCTCGTTCGCGGGCGATAGCGGGACTATTGACAAGTACGAGATCGCTCAACCTATTGTCGCCGTGCTTTGTCGTTGAGTGACGTGGTCGATGTCATCGAGTCCTGTTGTTCTGAAAGATAGAAAATTTAATTCAGGGAGACGGAAGTGCAGATTCGCGATCGTATTACCGAGTTGCGACGAGTTCTCGCCAGCGACCTAACACCCAACCCGAAAAATTGGCGCACGCATCCAGACGCTCAGCGCGATGCGGTGAGAGGAGTGCTAGCCGACATTGGCTATGCGGATGCGTTGCTAGCTCGCGAAAATTCGATGGGTCAACTGGAGTTGATCGACGGGCATTTGCGGGCGGAAACTACACCCGATGTTTTGGTGCCAGTGCTTGTGCTCGACATTAGCGAGGAAGAAGCCGACAAGATACTGCTCACGCACGATCCATTGGCGGCGATGGCGGGTGCCGATCGGGAACGTGTCAGCGATTTGGTTGAGTCGTGTGAGTTCGAGCATCCACAGGTGGTCCAGATGCTCGATCAGCTGGAGAAAGACCTGAGCGAATCGACATGGCCTTTTGGCGACGAGGCCGGTCGGCCAGAAGTAGAGATTCCAGAGTTGTATCAAGTCGTGGTCGAATGTGAAGGCGAGCATGAGCAGCAGCAAGTTTACGAACGTATGCGTAAGGAGGGCTATCGATGCCGAGTGTTGACGTTGTAGTGGAATGCCCCGTGTTTGATTCGTTTCGAGTTCAGCAAGTGGCAGGCATGTTCGATGTGCCGCTTCAGGAGAAAGCGACGGAGCGTTTTCCTGTGGAGCTGCCCGAGGAAGATGAATCTTGGCAGGTGGGGCTGATCGTCGGACCTTCAGGCAGCGGCAAAAGCACCGTCGCTAGAGAGTTTTTCGCCGACGAGCTTTATCGGCAAGTTGAGTGGCCAAATGATCGCGCTGTCATCGATTGCTTTGGCGAGCTGCCAGTTCGCCAGGTAACCGAACTCTTCACAGCTGTCGGCTTTGGCTCTTCGCCGGCTTGGGTGAAGCCATACCATGTGCTCAGTTGCGGCGAGCAGTTTCGTTGCGACTTGGCAAAGGCACTGTCGAAAGGTGCTAGTTATCAGACGCAAGACGTCAGTTCTAGCACCTCGCAACTAGCGCCCAACGCCCCTCTCGTTGTTTTCGACGAGTATACAAGCGTGGTTGATCGTCAAGTGGCTAAGGCGTGTTCGGTGGCGATCGCCAAAGGGATTCGACGTGGAAACCTTTCCTGCCGGTTTGTTGCGGTGACTTGTCATTACGATGTTGCCGAGTGGCTTGAAGCCGATTGGGTACTCGACATGGCCACGGGGTCATTGCAACGGAGGCGTCTTAGGCGACCTCAGATCGAGCTTGAAATCCATCGCTGCCGGATGGCTTGTTGGAAATTGTTTGCGAGACATCACTATTTGACCGGAACATTGGGGACAGGATCGCGTTGTTATTTGGCGACTTGGAATGGTGAACCGGTGACTTTCTGCGCGACACTGCCGGTGATTCCCAAGAAAAACCGCCGACGTTTTAGCCGCATCGTGACGCTTCCCGACTATCAGGGCATGGGCATCGGGATGCGGGTTGTTGCCGCAGTGGCGTCATTGCATCGTAGCGAGGGTCACCGCATTAACGTAACAAGCAGCCATCCCGCGCTGATTCGTCACTGTCGGCATTCCGACCTGTGGAGGACGGTGAACGTGAAAAAAACAGGGTCTGGCACACGAAACGTGGCTCGCATTAGCGCGTATCGCAGCTCGAAAGGGCGGGCAGTTGTTTCATTCGAGTATGTCGGAAAGTAAGAAACGGAACTCTGAAATGACTTTACCAGAAGAATCCAACCGATTCAGCGATGAGCAAAAACGCGAGTGCTGCCTGATGATCTCGATCGGCTGCGATCGCGAAACTGCTTGCAACTATTTAGGCAAAACAGCCGGAGAACTGCGCGATCAGCTACGTCGCGACGCAACCTTTCGCCGCCAGCTGCTGCGCGCCGAAGCAACGCCCGAATTCAACCACATGCGCAACCTCTACAATGCCGCTAAGGATGAAAAGCATTGGCGAGCATCGGTTTGGTGGTTGGAGCGGCGTGCTCCTGAGCGTTACGCACGGCGGGCACCAGATGCTCTCACCGCGACGCAACTTCGTCAGGTGATCGAAGAATTGAGCGAAACCATCGTCGGCGAGGTCAGTGACTCACAAGATCGCCAGCGTTTGCTGTCTCGACTCGTTCACATCGCCAAGAAAGTGCGGGACGATTCGTTTGAACTTACGGAAGAATCTTCGTCTGGTTCGGTGCAGAACCCAGCTTTGACGATTGAGCATGACCTCGACCACGATTTCCAGGAACAGTGATGAGCCAGCAGATGTGCCACAGCAGCTTAAATGAGGAGAGTCGTGTGCCACAGAAAGCATTGGCTCGTATCCTGTCGCGACTGACAGAATCGGTAGCTGGTCGACTAGGAAACACTGTGATTCCCTCGCAAACGTGTCCTACAAATACATTGCCATGGGGTCGCAAGTATCTGGCCCGGCACTTTCGCTGTGCCCCGTCGGCAATGCATCTGTGGCTGGGCGAACAGCTTGATACCTTCGCCGATAGTCGAGGTTCCAAGGTTAACGCCATTGGACCACGCGGCGGTGCGAAATCAACAATTGGCACCTTGTGTTACGTATTGCGCGTGGCTGCCGAAGGCTGGGAGCCATACATTTGGATTGTCTCGGACACCAAGAATCAGGCGCAGACGCATCTTGAGAATATCAAGACCGAGTTGGAAGACAACAAGCTGCTGGCTCAAGACTATCCCGGTGCCTGTGGGCGCGGACCGCGCTGGCGGGCGACAGCGATTGAGTTGCGTAACGGTACAGTTATCGAATCTTTCGGCACGGGACAACGTCTGCGTGGTCGGCGGCGTCGCGAGCACAGACCGACGCTGATTGTTTGCGACGATTTGCAGAATGACGGACACATGGCATCGGCAGCGCTACGCGAGTCGAGCCGCCATTGGTTTCACGGCACGCTGCTCAAGGCGGGAACCAAACGCACGAATCTTGTAAATCTGGCGACTGCGCTTCATCGCGACGCATTGGCGATGCAGTTGCATCTAAAACCAGGCTGGCAATCTCAAAAATTTCAAGCGATCGAGCAATGGCCTACGAACCAAGAACTATGGTCGGACTGGGAAAAAATATACTGCGACGCGGAAAATCCACAGACACGAGAACTTGCCCATAATTTTTATCGAGAGCACCGGCAGGCGATGGACGAAGGGGCGGTACTGCTGTGGCCCGAGGAAGAGGATCTCTACACGTTAATGAAAATGCGTATTGAGGAAGGACACACTGCATTTGAGCGCGAGAAGCAAAGTTCGCCGATCGATCCCGAACGGTGTGAATGGCCAGAAGCCTATTTTGAGGAGCACATTTGGTTTCGTGAGTGGCCTGCCGAACTACAATTCACGACGATGGCTCTCGACCCGAGCAAAGGCGCCGACGCGCAGCATGGCGACTACTCTGCATTTGCTATTCTAGGCGTCGATCAGCAGGGGATTCTCTACGTGGAGGCCGATCTGGCGCGACGACCAACTCCGCAGATGGTGGCAGACGGTGTCACGCTTTGCAAGAGGCATCGGGTCGACACGTTTGGCGTCGAAGCGAATCAGTATCAAGAGCTGCTCGCGGGAGAGTTTCAAGCAGAGTTTCAGCGTCGTGGCATTCGCGGAGCTGCTCCTTATGCGATCCACAACCATGTCAACAAGCAAATGCGGATCCGTCGGTTAGGGCCCTATTTGTCGCAGCGACGACTGCGTTTCATCTCGACCAGTCCATCAACGCGAATGTTGGTGGATCAACTGCGCGATTTTCCGCTCGGTTCGCACGACGATGGTCCCGATGCACTGGAAATGGCGTTGCGGCTGGCAGAACAAACGTTTCACGGAGATCACAGCGATGATGGACTGGGTAGTCGGATTCCCATAGGTGTTTGAATGCGGCAAGAAATCGATAAATTGCAAACAATCCTATTGAATTGAAGGAGAGAATGAATGTCTACAGCAACCGTGGATACTAGTCGTCTGGAGCATCGCCTGAGCGAAGCATGCGATGCATTATGGGATTTATTTGTCGACCCACGCGAGGCGTATGTTGACGATGATGGGACTCAGTGGAAAACGATGGACGTCAAGGGGCAGTCGCGAGGTTACAGCAGTGTCCCTTTTGCAACGCAAGAGCAACTTGCCGAGATTCGCCAGCAATGCCGTCATTTGGCTGCGACCAACGAGTTTGCAATCAATGGCATCGAGAATCGTACCAGTTATTTGGTCGGTTCGGGGCACGTCTATCGCGCCTCGGTCCGCAAAGGCGTGGAGGCATCCGCCGAATTGGAAACAGAAGTGCAGGCTGTGCTAGATGAGTTCATACACTTGAATCGTTGGCAAAATCGGCAACAGGAGATTGTCCGTCGTTTGGATCGCGATGGCGAAGCATTTTTGAGATTTTTTGTGGATGCGCAGGGAATCACACGGGTACGTTTCATTGAGCCTGACCAAGTGCAGACGCCGTCGGAGCTAGCTAACCATGAAGCAGCCAGTTTTGGTATTCAAACCGAGCCGCATGATGTTGAATCGGTGTTGGGCTACTACATCGATGGCGAAGCGGTTGATGCTGCGGAGATTCAGCATCGAAAAGCGAATGTCGACTCGAATGTGAAACGTGGCTTGCCGCTCTATTATCCGGTAAGAAAAAATTTGCGCCGTATAGAAAAGTTACTGCGAAATATGAGCGTTGTAGCTGAAATACAATCGGCCATCGCACTCATTCGCAAGCATCGCGGAGCGTCCCGCAGTGGAGTCGAGCAGTTTGTCGCCGATCAAAGCCAGATATCAAGCGGCTCAGGTGCCAACGGGAAAACAAACTACCTGTCGCAGTATGCACCGGGGACTATTCTTGATGCCCCGGAAGGAATGGAATACGATTTCCCGGCGTCGGGAATTGATGCAGCCAACTTTGTGACAGTACTGCAAGCCGAACTACGCGCTGTCGCGGCACGTTTGGTGATGCCGGAGTTTATGTTTTCGTCCGACGCATCGAATGCCAATTATGCTTCGACGCTTGTCGCGGAAGGTCCAGCGGTGAAAATGTTTGAGCGATTGCAGGCGAACCTCGCTAATGACGATTGCGACGTGGTGTGGCGAGTCGTCGAGAATGCAGTCAACGCCGGGAAGCTCCCGGCGGAAGTACGTCGCTTGATTGATATTCAGATCATACCACCATCACTAGAGGTACGTGATCAACTGCGTTCCTGCCAGGTTGAGCGAATCGCATTCGAGAAGAAAATACTTTCTCCGCAAACGTGGAGCTTGCGGCTCGGTTTAGACTACGACCAAGAGCAAAAAAACCTCGCTATGCATGAGCCAGAGGCGGCCAAAAATAGTTAATGAAATATTCTTCAGAGTTGCTAGATTAGAACCATGACAAGAACAAAACCACCAACGAAAGTAAAGGACAAACGCCAACAAGCAGAATCGGAGTTTGCCCGTGTCATTGAGAACGTGTGTGCCCAAGGATTTCATGGCACAGCAAGCGTATCAGTCAACGTTCAGGATGGACACGTTCAGTACACCCGTGTGGTCGTCGACCGCAGGGTTTGAAAGAGTCGCAAGAAATCAGTCGTCAGTCGTAGGTGCAGCCGTCGGCTTATTGCCCTACGATCAACAACCTTACTGGTATCGAACCGAGCTTGTGCCGCCAAGGCAGCACAAGTATCCCGTCGAGCCTCATTGCAGATTTTACCGATCTGCTGTGGGGCTTTTTTTGTGTCAAGACATTTGTTCCAAGCAATAGAAAGGGCGTAATGGCACAGCTATTACAAGAGTACGTTAACTCGCGTGGCGTAACGATGAGTGTTGATCGAGAGGTTGGCATTTTGCGCGGCGTGAAGTTAATTGGCTTAGAGTCACGCAATGGACGACGCTATCGCGAATCGACGTTAGCGGCGGCAGTAGCTTTGTACGAAGAGGCAAAAGTCAACGTCAACCATCCCAAAGAAGGGCCACTAACGCCACGCGATTATCAAGATCGATTAGGCGTAATCCGCAGCGTAGAGTTGCGTGCCGGCGATGGGTTGTTTGGCGATTTGCATTTCAACCCAAAGCACGCGCTGGCAGAGCAATTGCTTTGGGATGCAGGGCACAATCCGCACAATGTTGGATTTTCACATAACGTGCTGGCACGGCTCTCACGCGAGGGAGAGACGACCATTGTTGAAGAAATCACGAAAGTACAAAGCGTCGATCTGGTTGCCGATCCAGCGACAACAGAAGGATTGTTCGAGCAGTCTGCCGTAAGCAAGAAAGCCGCAAACAACGATAAGCTGCGCTGGGATGCGTTAACTCTTGAAGTTCTTCAGCTGCATCGGCCCGATTTATTGGCCGAAATGCAAGCGGTGGAAGTGGAGCAATTGCAGAAGCAACTCGACGAGTCACTCACGCAGACAGCGACTCTGCAAAGAAAACAGCGTGTGTTCGAGTTGCTCTGCGAACATCAATTGTCGATACCCGGCGACCGCGACTCCTCCAATTCAACAACCCCGCAGAGTGTCAGTCCGTTGTTTGTTGAGCTGTTGATGAATGTTGCTGACGAGGAAAGTCTCGAAACCTTGATCGCTGAGCGGGCAGAACTCGTGCGTGCTGCGTCTCGAAGACGAGACATGGCAGCGGGCTACTCTGTACCATTTTCTCGTGACCAGACACTGGTCGCAGACAGTAGGCCAGCCGCACTAGCCAGTGCACAAGATTTCGCCGCAATGCTGAAATCTTCTCGCAATTAGTTTTCTCAGCCTGAGTCTGGTTGAGAGTTCCGTTTACCACTTCCCATTTTCTATCGGAGGAAACCCATGCCTAACTCAATGCGTTGGAGATACGGCGAGACCAATCCAATCATGTTGCCAGTCCTAGCCGGCTATGTAATCGAGATTGGTGACTTGCTTTACCTGGATGGAGGCAATGTCAAACCTGCCTCAACCCAGACAGACCTGGGAACTTTGGCGGCGAATCAAGAAACCTTTCACGACAATTTCATCGGCGTTGCCATGCAGTGCACGACGGGTGCTTCAGCCGAGACGATTCGAGTTGCGACCAGCGGTGTTTTTGAATTCCCTTGTTTGCCGGCAACATTCGAAGTGGGCGACTTGATCGGTAGTACCGAAGAAGGAACCGGTGTTCAGCTGGAATCACAGGTAGTGATCGGCGTTACGGCAGAAAATTTAGCCTTGGGGCGATGCGTAAAGCAGGCGGCATCAACGACCGACACGGTGCATTTCGACATTGTCAGGACCGTGGTTCGCGGCGGCAGCCAAGCAGCGGCTTAGCCATTACCTGCTGCGTCCGCGTTGACCGATAACCATCAATAACTCTTTGGAGAATTTTATAGTGTCACTCAACTATCGTGAACTGAAACGTCGTTATGAATCAGACGGTGCCGACGGCACCGTCGAGCATTTGTCGGAGTCCTTGCGTGAAGGGCATTTGAACGCTGAGGATTTCAGCATTCGCGACCTCGCCGAATCTCTTGTGCCCGGCGGCAATCAATGGGTGCGGATGCTTGATCCTCGATCAAGTGGTAGCGTAAGCCTCATGGAAGCGGGCGAGGGCGTCGACACTTCAGCTTTTTTGAACATTACTGGCCAGGTAATTTACGCAAAAATCCTGGAAGCCTATAACCAGGAAGCATTTGTCGTATCTAAGCTTGTACAGCATGTCCCAACTCGATTGGATGGCGAAAAAATCCCCGGCGTTGGGCGAGTTGCTGAGGCCGTCGACGAAGTCGGACCAGGGATGCCCTATCCGAACCTCGGCTTTGGCGAGGATTACATCGAAACCCCCTCCACGTCCAAGCGAGGTTTTATTGTTCCCGTAACTAAGGAAGCAATTTTCTTTGATCGTACGCATCTGATCCTGAGCCGAGCCGCCGAGGTGGGCGAGGTTTTGGGTCTGAACAAAGAGAAGCGTTTGATCGACTTGGCGATTGGTGTCACCAATAATTACAAAG
>JAJDEE010000332.1 GCA_029259975.1 Planctomycetota bacterium | reverse complement strand
ATCACAAATCTCTAAGTAACTATTCAAAAGAGTCAACAACTGCGTTTGACTCGTCTCGTTCGCTTTGTCAGCGAGTAATGCAATCTCCCTATCAATCGCCGTCAACCAACGCGGATCAACCTGCTGGCGAGATTGCAATTGATCGGCGTACACGCGAATCCAAACTACGGGAATCCCGTTGCTTTCACCCATTTCTTTTGTCAGCTTAGTTACCGCAGCAGCGACTCGTGCGGCTGGCAACAACCCCTTTTCCAAAATGGCCAGCGCTGCATAACGGCGGGCAGATAGATCTGAAGATTCAAACCTCGCGATCCGGCAAAGCGCTCCGAACCCTTGCTCGTGCTCTAGCTGCGAAAGTTTGCCAATGATCGCCAAGCGATTTGCCTGAGATAGCTTGCCATAGTGCGCCATGATCGAACGCACGACCGGTGGATCGGACTCTCGCACCCAATCGATTTTGATTTGGGTAAGAAGATACTTCGCTCGTACAGCAATTTCGAGATCCCTATTGCTTGTAGCTGCTTGCAGCTCAGCAAAAGCCTCAGCGCCGCGCTCTAAGAGCTGCTTTTCGGCCCGTTGCCGCTGCACATATTGATCGTCACCCAATTGCTGGATCAATTGCTGAATGTTGCTGGCATGGCGTGCGATATCGTTGACGGCTGTTGCCAAAGGTGACCAACCGAGCAAGCCGCTAACCATCAAGAAAAGTGCCCCGATTTTCTTCGTCATCACACACTCACTCGGCAGTAAGGAAGCGTTATCGTCCTTCCATCTTTTCGATATACTTACGCAGGCGCTCGTTCTCGTCTTTCACGGTCCGCACTTCGAGCATATTTTGAATCCGAATGTTCAACTCGATTTTGTTGACAGGCTTCGAAAGAAAATCGTCGGTTCCTGCCTCAACCGCTCGTTCGATATCACCAAGTTCATTGAGCGCAGTAACCATCAAGATCATGATTTCGCTTGTTGCCTGATCACCTTTGAGCCGCTCGCAGACTTCGAAGCCACTGAGTTTTGGCATCATAATGTCAAGCAAAATCAGGTCGGGCTTAAACGACACGACCTTGTCCAAAGTGTCTTGTCCGTCGATGGCAATAGCCGTTTCGACGTCAAGCCCGCCGAGATAAGCCTCAAGCAGCTCGACATTGGCTTCGTTGTCGTCAGCAATCAGAATGCGTGGTTTGGTGGACATAACTATTCAGCTTCCTCGGGTAGGTCGAGTGTGTCGAGTTCATCAACCAACTGCGGCAGATCTTTCAATAATACTTGCCAGAGCGTTGGGTCATCGATGCGGTGATACGAATGGATTAGTATATTCCGAAAACCAATGATTTGTCGCCACGGAACCTGCGAAAGTTGGTCTCGTTTTTCCTGTGTAAGCCTAGTAGCCGCTTCCCCGACGATCGAGACCAGACGGGTAACAGCCAAGTACCGTAGACGGTCTGCGAGAAAGTCTTCCTCGCTAATTTCCCGACAAAATCACTTGCTTCTCTGGCGTGATCGAGTATCTGCCGGAGCGTAATGTCATCGTCGTGATCTGACATAGACCGTTTGAGCCTCTCGTAAAACTTTCTTGCGAATATATTTGCTTATGCCAGTAAAAGTGAGTAAATCGACTTCACGCTGAAATATCCCGGCCAACTCATCTTGCATACCAATAAAGGACCAGCCGGGGATATGGTCGGGATCAAACTCCACTAGTACATCCACATCACTCTCAGGCTTGAAATCTTCTCTCAGTACTGAACCAAACAGTGCCAGCTTAGTGATATGGTTACGCTGACAAAAGTCGGCGATTTGTTGCTGCGGAATTTCTATTGCTGCTTTGACCATAGTCATGGGACTCGAATAGTAAGTTAAGCCGAGGTCATCGTTGTTTCGTTCATCGCTGCTGCCGGCACCGGAAATTGCTCGCACAATTGGCTGATCTCTCCGCGGATTCGCTTGTGTACCTTGGTGTCTTCGGGGCTGCGTAGTGCTTCTAAAATCCAACGGCCCACCGCCCGCATTTCTTCATCGCCCATACCGCGCGAAGTGAGCGCCGGCGTACCGATTCGAATACCCGAAGGATCCACAGGCTTGCGTTCGTCAAACGGGATCATGTTCTTGTTAACGGTGATGTTGCAATCGCCTAATGCCTCTTCGGCAATTTTTCCGCCTACGCCCAGCGGTGTCACGTCGACCAACATCAGGTGATTCTCGGTGCCACCACTTACCAATTTTAAGCCACCGCTGGCAAGTGTTTCGGCCAGCACCTTGGCGTTGTCGAGGACTTGCTGCATGTAGACCTTGAACTCCGGCTTGAGTGCCTCGCCAAAACAAATCGCCTTGCCTGCGATCACATGCATCAGCGGTCCGCCCTGCAAACCGGGAAATACGCGGCTGTTGAGTACTTTGGCGTACTCTTTTTTGGCTAGGCAAAGACCGCCGCGCGGTCCTCGCAATGTTTTGTGGGTGGTCGACGTCACAAAGTCGGCCACCTCGACCGGGTTGTTGTGCAAGCCGGCAGCGACCAATCCAGCGTAGTGAGCCATATCGACCATCAGCTTTGCCCCGACCCCCTTGGCGATCTCGGCAAAACGCGGATGCGGAATTTCGCGTGGGTAAGCACTCGCACCCGCGACGATCAACTTTGGCTTGTGTTCCTTCGCCAAGCGAGCGATTTGATCGAAGTCGAGCAGGTGATCGTCTTCGCGGACGCCGTAGCTGACAAAATTGTATAGCATGCCCGAGATGTTGAGCTTCATCCCGTGCGTCAGATGCCCGCCATGCGCCAAATCAAGACCCAGCACCGTATCGCCCGGCTCAAGCGCCGCCAAGTAGATAGCCATGTTCGCCTGCGAACCCGAATGCGGCTGCACGTTGGCATATTCGGCGCCAAACAACTGCTTCACTCGATCGCGGGCCAAGTCTTCGACCACATCGACATGCTCGCAGCCGCCATAGTAACGACGCCCTGGGTAGCCCTCGGCATATTTGTTCGTTAACACGCTGCCCGCCGCCTGCATGATGGCTGGGCTGGTGTAGTTTTCGCTGGCAATCAGTTCAAGCCCGTCGTGCTGTCGCTCGATTTCGGAGGCAACGGCAGACCAGACTTCGGGATCATTAGCAGCAAGAAAGTTCGTCATTCAAGGCTTTCGTAGTTCTTTCGTCATTTATGAATTCGCCATTTCCCTTCATTGTCGAGCCAGTCAGCCAAGGTGTCAATCGGCAACGGGTCGAATGCTTACACTGAGCGTTCCTCGGTTATCAGATAACTGTGCCGGCGAATCGTTCACTCGCAGGTAAAGCACCACGTCGTCAGACGGTTTCAGCCTCGCAGCCAATCCGATAGCAATCGGCTCCGAAAAACCATGGTTCGCCGTTGATCGCCACGCCCCCAACAGCAATCCCAGCGGATATCCCTCGTGATATTTTAGCGTGACGCCGCCCGGCTCACACGGCCAGGGTGCGCCATCGTGGGCAATTTGATAGCGCCCCTTCGCCGTCACTTGGTATTCTTGCCCCGCCTGGAGTTGCCAACCAGTCGATTGCCAACCCCTGTCGGCAGCGATTGTCGTGGTTGCCTTTTCCGTCACCGGCGAAATCGATCGATGCTGCATAGCCATTCTCTCGTTGTCGTAGCCATAGTCCAACGCTGCCACAAACGCACGCCACTCGATCAATAGCTCGGGCCACTCCTCTCGCATATCGTGACGAAATCGTTTGTTGAAGCGTTGCTCACCTACGTGCTTTGGTAGCTGGTGGAATTTCGCTTGCCAACGTGGGTGAGAATCGAGGAACTGGCAGAAGGCCCAGCACCAGGCGTATTCGTTCGTGCTGAATGCTCGTCGCTTATTGAAGTTCATTATTGCGGGGAGATCTAGTGATACGCCCGCGCGGTATGCTTCTCGCACGAGTTTTATTCGACCCCACATCGGTACCGCTGCGCGGCTTGCCGGCATTACACGCAAACGGAGTTTGCCGTCGTGCCAGCGATGCGTCCCCATCAGCTCTGCCATTCCCTCTTTGTACCACCCTGGGCCGGTATCGCCCGACTGGCCAGTGTCTCTCGAGTACTTGGCCATAAAGCCGTGGGTTCCTTCATGCAACAGCAGATGCCGTCGAAAGTAATCGCTCGGCTGCTCGACCAACCACAACTCGTTGCCGATGGAAAACCCAGTCGTGAATTCAGGATTCTCTTTCGGCAAAAGCCCGATCGCTGCAAATTTTGCCCGATCCTGAATCAAAAACCCTTGCATCCGCCAGTTGCGTAGCTGCATCATGTCGACCTGAAAATACTCTGCCCACAACGGCACAGCCGCATCGAACACTACAGGCAAACTGTCGACCGCGTCGCTCGGTCGCAAATCGGTGTACAACCACAAATGTCGTCCCACGATCTTGCGTAGCCCAACCTGCGCCGCCCGCCGCTCGTCGACCTGGCGCGGAGCAGCGAACTCGACCGCAGCAGAAACCGCAGGGAGATGCACCAGCCAACCGAATATCAGTAGACGTAACATAAGAACCTCGAACACCGGAATTCTAACTCTAAACGCGTCGTTTGGATCAACGTAAAGTGTCGCAATTGAAGTTTAAATTCGCCAAAACGAACAAAACCTCTCCCACAAGTTTATTGCATCCTCACGCGTTGCGACAGCGGAGAACACCTCTATATTGGTGGCTTACTCCATCGACGTTTCCACGGACCACTCCTTCATGCTGACCATTTTTCCATGTTAAACCTCATCCGCAACCAGCTCGTTTTTCTCCGGCAATTTGGCGCGCAATTTGAAACGACCGGCTCACTTGTACCTAGCACCCGATTTTTGGCTAGGAGGGTGACTCGCTATCTGGCGCGACGCGACGACACGCCGATTCGTGTCCTTGAATGCGGGCCTGGCACGGGAGCGTTTACCGATCAAATTGTAAAACACTTGCGCCCCGGCGATCGATTCGATTTGGTTGAGCTGAACGAAGCGTTTGTCGAGGTGTTGAAAAAACGCTTCGACACGGAACCTGTCTGGCAGGCGGTCGCCGACTTGGCAGAGATTCATCAACTGCCGCTGCAAGACTTCGATCAGGGCGAGCCGTACGACTTTATCATATCGGGCCTACCGCACGTCAATTTTCCACCAGCGGTGGTCGAAACGATCACCGACTCGTATTTCCGGCTGCTCAAGCCGGGCGGCACACTCAGCTACTTCGAGTACCTTTACATCCGCCCGCTGAAAAAAGTGGTGACACTTGGCACAACGCGGCAAAAAATCCGCGCCGTCGACCGTATATTGGCCGAACATTTGCGGCGTCACCGCCTTCGCCGCGACACGGTATTCCTAAACGTACCGCCAGCGTGGGTGCAGCACTTACGTGTTCAATAGCTGTCTATTGAAACAGCTTCTGAAATTGTCGATTCAACTCGTCGCCGATCGCTTGCGTCGCTGCGCCCTCCAAGAGTTGCTTCGAGAGATCGACCACGGCGCGTTCGTCAATTCGGGGCTTCTGGAATGTGCCGTAAATCGGGATTCGCAGCGATTGGCCAGCAAACCCGCGTAGGGCCGGCTCGCGTCGAATCCATTTGTCTTGGATGGGCACCTCAATCTCTAACGCCAAGGTTTGGTCGAAGCCGACCGAGCCGCGCGAGCGAACCGGCACGTCGTCGATCAAGAATTCTAAGTTGCGATGATAAACGCGTCCCTCGACCACCTGGAAATCGACTTGCCGCTCTGCCATCGTCAGAAAACTCTGATTGCGCGGCGACGTTGCCGCCTGCAAAAACTGCTTACGCTTGGTCAGTGCTTCGATCTGACCGATCAAAGTCACCAATTGGTTCATCATCGGCCCCGGTGAAACACTCAAGCGGTGCGCCGTCAACCGCCCCTGCACGCGCGCTTGCTCAGGCTGGGCAAATGGCACCTCGGCCAAGTCTAAATCAATAGAAAACTGCCCCTCAGTACGCGTCGCACCGGCAAGAATCGGTGCGACGTACTTCAGCATGGTCTCACTCACCTCGGGCGAGACGTCAATGTTTGTCACTAACGGCCCCTTGGGCAACACAAGCTGCTCGGCTCCCGGAGTCAAACGCACCAGCGGCTGCGCAGTGAAACGCCCCTGCCCGACAGCAACGTCGAGCGGCTCCATTCGTAGTTGCCCCTCGTGTAACGACCCTTGCAGTCGACCGCCACCCAACAGCAAACCATAGACGCCCGCACTCGACCAACCCGCTTCGGCTGTGGCATTCCAACGCTGCGACCAATGCGTCGCTGCGGTCGTGCTGGTCTCAAACAGTGGTCCGCTGATTTGAAAACGTACCTGCTTGTCACCTTGCAATTGTACGGCCTGACCTGTGTAGCTCGCCAACAGTTTGGCCAATTCTTCGGGGGCGTATTCCACCAAGCCACTCGTTTGCAGCAAACCTTCGGTGCGAACACGATCAATACTCGCCGAACCGTTGAGTTGCAACGTCTGCCCATGCACTTGCAAATTGTCCAACTGAAGGCGGTCGCCGGTCATGGCATATTTCGCCACGCCGGTGACCTCGAGCTGCGGTTCCTTCCAAACGACTTCAGGACGGCCGTAAACGGCGTCATTTGCTGAGGTCGTGCGTGCAATTTCTAGCTGCTCGACCTTCACACCAAAGTTGGCCTGCAATTGCTTGGCGCTGCTAGTGAGTTGCAATTGCCCGACCGCCGTGCCTCGAGGCCAGGTGGCTGCTTGCTGACCGACAAGTCCCATCATGGCGGCCAAACGCTCAAGATCGGTGCGAAATGCAACATTGCCTCGCGCCGTCGGCGCACCGTGTGTCGCCAGCACAACCGAGATGTCGCGTGCACGAAACGAAAACGAACTGCCCAACAGCTGCAGCTCCTTCGTTTGTAGATTGCCCGTAGGACGATCCCAAAGCACATCGCCTGCGAGCTCGACGCGTGGTTCGTCAATCGAGATCGTCTCGTTCTGCACACGCAAGCCGACGACGCTCCCTTCCGATTCGATCGCCTGCACCGTCTCGCCGGTTACCTTTATTTTGGCACGCAGATGGGCATCTCCCTCGACACGTCTTGGCATCGCTGCAACCCAAGGCCGCAACCGGCCCGCCCACAACGCCAACGGCCCATTGCCCTCGACCCGCATCAACCAAGGTTGATGCGAGACACGTAGATCAACTGGCTCAAGCAATTCCACCTCAAATTGATCGCGCGGACCACGCAGCTTTATTTTTGCATTCTTAATCAACTTGGGGTTGAAATTTTGCTCGCTGCCATTCACAAAAACCCCGACACTTAATTTTGGCTCCTCCCAAACGCTTCGTTTTGCTTCGGTCACGTGCAGGTCGGTCAGTTCGACACCCACAGTCGCCACAAACTGATGATTGGGCGCTCGCTGCCATTCAAAATTGCCTTCGGCCAACCCACGCAGCTTCCAAGGCTGCAAATCGACAAACTGGCCTAATTGTTGCGTCAGCGCCGAGAGATCGATCTCAAATTTTCCTCCGGACACATCTTCTTCAGTATCGTAGCGCACTTTCATAAACGACGCATCCAGCGTGACTTCATCTAATTGCATTCCTGCGGGTGTCACAGACACTCGTGTTATGGACTTAATCGGTTCTTCCCAGCGAATCTGCCTCTGGCCATCGGTGCCTGCAATTTTTTGCAACTCTGCTTGGACTACCCACACCACTTTCTCTCCGAAAGGTTGACCGTAAACGTCGAATGCCAGCTCACCCTCATTTATGCTCACGCCCTCGCGTAGCTGCAAAGTCTTGGGAAACATTTTCGCCAACTTGGCCAAGTCGACAGTACCGGTCGCTTTTGTCAGGCGCTTTGGCAGGTCGTCGGGTTGTAGTGCTTGAAAATCCACCAGTTTCAGCGTTCCGCTCGCTGCCAGCTTGGCCCAATCCGAATCGACCGTCAGCTGCTCGATCGTCAATTGCTCGTCAGCCACGCTCAATTTCCAAGGAACGGTTATCTGTCGACTATGCAATCGATCGCCCGCTAACACGTCTGCCGAGAAATCGAGCTGTCGCGATTCCAAACGTCCGGTGGTTTCGAGCAACAAGCCGCGTTGCGGATCGACGCGCCAGCTCAACTGTGCATCGGTTGACAATGCACCGCTCAACTGCGCTCCTGGCACGAAGCGAGCTAACCACGGCTCTAGCGGCCTCAACGGCAAACGCTCGGCCAATAGTTCGACTTGTTGTTTGTCGGTCGCGTCGGGCTGCCAACGAAATTTCACTTGACCTTGCTGCGCAGGATGCTGCGTGGCTAACTGTGCGTTGCCGCTCGCTTGCATCGCTTGGCCGATTGTTGCCGTGACATTTGCCGCGTCTAGCAACCACTGCTGCTTGGTGAGTTGATCTGTTCCGAGTACCGTGCCTTCGACAATTTCGACTTGTACAGAAACGGGCTGGCTTTGCGGCTCGCTAGTCGATTGTTCTATGGCCAACAAAAGGTCTTCCCAGTTGCTGCCGTCGGGGCGTGTTTCGAGTGTTGCCACCGGACGCACGATTTCGAGCTTGCCAAGATCGGTCTGGTTCATTGCCAACGAGAGCAGCGGCTTCGACAGCCGCAGCGATTCGACCGTCAACATCGGCTTGCCATCGGCATCTGTTAGCGTCACACCGGTCAGCGTTTGACCGCTCATCCAGCCGAACGATGCTTGTTCGCTGGCAATACGCCAATCACTCGGCAGCTGCCCGGCAATGAACAAATCGCGCAGCGACGTTTGAGAGACGATCGTCGGTGCCGCGACGACCAACCCGATCAAGAGCAGCAACATCAGTCCAAGACGTCGCATAAGCCGCTTAGTTCGCCGCGGTTGGCGCGGACGCACGGATACGTCGCGTTCGTCATCATACGCATCTGGCAGCCGAGTCCGTTTTCGTTTGGCCATGAGGGCTTCCCTGCTCTTTGAATCCGATACTAGAGATCGCAACCGCGGATTCCTGGCGACCGGCAAAGTCCTTTGTCCAGCTAAAAATCAAAAAAAGAACCACAACAACGCCACGAACACGACGGATGTTTTACGTAGTACTCGTTGTGTCGCTATGGTTAGTTTCTTGTAGACAGTAGAAAAATAACTTTGACGTTTTTCTGACCTTGAATTCTACAAACGTTCGCACCCTCCGACCAGATCGAGTAAGATTGCTAGCATGCCCCGACCACAACAACACACCATCGTTCGCATCAGTCTGTATTCGATGCTGGCAATTACTTTTGAAGTCGCGTTGGTGACGGTTGTGGTGGGGCCTTAGGCGAGCGGCAGATAGGTTTTCACCCGTAGGATAGGCTTCCAGCCTGTCGGTCAAAGCACCACGGACAGGCTGGAAGCCTATCCTACGGTAAATTCTCATTTGCCGTTCGCTTTACCTTCGGGCGTTGCC
>JAJDEE010000331.1 GCA_029259975.1 Planctomycetota bacterium | reverse complement strand
GCCGCGAGAGCGCCCGCAAACCGCCCTTGCGCGCCCGCCTCTTCGTAGCCAGTTGTGCCGTTGATCTGTCCGGCAAAGTAGAGGCCGTCGACTCGCTTCGATTCGAGGCTAGCACGCAATTGGTCGGGCGGGGCGAAGTCGTATTCGACCGCGTAGCCATAACGCATAATCTCGGCGTTTTCCAGGCCAGGGATCAGACGAAACATTTGGTCCTGCACGTCGCGTGGCAAGCTGGTCGACACGCCGTTGACGTAGATTTCCAGCGTGTTGCGTCCCTCAGGCTCCAAAAACAATTGATGCTGCGACTTCTCAGCAAAACGAACCACCTTGTCCTCGATCGAAGGGCAATAGCGTGGACCGTTGGAGTCAATTTGGCCCGTGTACATCGGCGCGCGTTCGAGGTTCGCGCGAATAAGATCGTGAACGGCTTCGTTGGTGTGGGTGATGTAGCAGGGGAGCTGCTCGAAGTTGCCACCTTGGTTAATCGTGTCGCTGAGAAACGAAAACGGCTGTGGATGTTCGTCACCGGGCTGTAGCTCGGTTTTGCTGTAGTCGATTGTTCGTCCGTTGAGTCGTGGCGGCGTGCCGGTTTTGAAGCGGTTGAGCTTGATGCCGAATCGCTTGAGTGCGCCGCTGATTCCTTGGGAGGTGCCTTCGCCGGCGCGGCCTCCGGCGGTTTTTGCTTCGCCGGTGTGCATCAGGGCTTGTAAAAACGTGCCGGTGGTTAGGATGACTGTTGGGGCGCGATAAATCGCGTCGCTTTGGACGCGGACGCCGGTGATCTGTTGCCCAGCATCTGACTTTTCTACTAAAAGGTCTTGTACGACTTCTTGACGGAGCGAAAGATTCTCCTGGGCTTCGACAATATACTTCACCTCGGCTTGGTAGAGCTTTTTGTCGGCCTGGGCTCGTGGCGAGTGCATGGCCGGGCCTTTGCTGCGGTTGAGCATTCGAAACTGGATGCCTGTCGCATCGATGACCCGGCCCATTGCGCCACCGAGCGCGTCGATCTCGCGCACGATCTGCCCCTTGCCAACGCCTCCGATCGCCGGGTTGCAGCTCATCTGCCCAACCGTATCGCAATTGGTCGTTAGCAGCGCCGTCTTCGCCCCCAACCGCGCCGCAGCAAGCGCCGCCTCGGTGCCAGCATGGCCAGCACCGATCACCAGCACGTCGTAATCGTAAACAATCTCAGCCATACCACTAGCCTAGCAGGGAATGGCCAATGACCAAAGAGCTGGCCTGCTGCAGCAGGGAAATTCTTCCCAAGCCCTTGACATCACCTTTATTTGCATATACACTTACATGAGAGCGAGAAAATGACGAGTACGAATATCAAACCACTGATCGACACCATCGCCGGCGAGTGTATTGCTGTCCGGCTACGGATGCTTAATCGGGTGGTGACGAACATCTATGACGATGCCCTGCGACCGCTCGATCTCAAAGTCAGCCAGATGAACATCTTAGTTGCCACCGCCAAGATGGAAATTGCCCGCCCCGCTGTCATCTGCGACCGACTGCAGCTGGATGTCTCGACTTTGAGCCGCAATGTCGAGCGTATGAAGGCCCGTGGCTGGCTCGAAGTCGTAGCCGACGAGGACGGACGTGCTCAGCCATTCAAGCTGACTGCCGAGGGGGAAAATCTCTTGCGAAAGGCGGGACCCGCATGGAAAAAAGCTCAGAAGCAAGCCAAAGCCCTGCTAGGCAACAGCATCGTCAACAACTTGAACAAGGCAGTGAAGTGCCTGCACGAAAAAACATGACTAACTTTTTTTACTTATATTGTTGCATATACAACTACATGGAGCCGCTATGAAACTCGCCGATCACCCCACCGTCCAACGAATGCAACAGCGTCTTTCTCCAGATAAGAAAGAAAACAACAAACCACTGGATGCCGTTTGGCTGCGGCAACTCCTGCTCGACGAAGGTGCTGATGATGTCGGTTTTGTCGAAATCGGGCGGACTGAACTCGATGATCAACGTGAGGATATTCTCAGGGCCTTCCCACACACCAAGGGACTGATCAGCTACGTAGTCCGCATGAATCGCGAGCCGATGCGAACGCCCGATCGCTCGATCGCCAATCTTGAATTCCATCATGCCGGCGACGAGATCAACGAGATTGGACGGAAGATCGTACGGAAGCTCGAAGACCTGGGCGTCAAAGCGCTCAACCCAGCGATGGGATTTCCGATGGAAATGGACCGTTTCCCGGGCAAAGTATGGACCGTGTCGCACAAGCCGGTTGCCGTGGCGGCCGGCCTGGGAATGATGGGCATTCATCGCAACGTGATTCATCCCAAGTTTGGCAATTTCATTTGGCTAGGCACAATTCTGGTTGGAACCGAAATCACCGAGCACGACCAGCCAATCGATTACAACCCGTGCTTGGAGTGCAAGCTCTGCGTGGCTGCTTGCCCCGTCGGTGCGATTTCGCCTGCCGGAGAATTTAATTTTTCGGCCTGCTACACACACAACTATCGCGAGTTCATGGGCGGATTTACCGATTGGACCGAGCAGGTAGCCGACAGCAAAAACCGTTTTGACTATCGCAAACGCGTGACCGACGCCGAATCGGCATCGATGTGGCAGAGCCTTTCGTTTGGAGCCAACTACAAGGCGGCGTATTGTCTGTCGGTTTGTCCCGCTGGCGAGGACGTGATTGGCCCTTACTTGGAAGACAAAAAAACCCATTTGCGAGATATCGTAAAGCCGCTGCAAGAAAAAGAAGAAACGGTTTACGTGCTGCGCAACTCCGATGCCGAGGAGCATGTCGCTAAACGATTTCCTCACAAGCCGCTCAAGCATGTCGGCAACACATTGCGGCCGCGTAATATCGACCAACTGCTGTTGGGCATGCCGCTAGTTTTTCAACCGAGTAAGTCGGCAGGTCTCGACGCAACCTACCATTTTACATTCACCGGAAAAGAGCAGCGTCAGGCGACCATCGTCATTCGCGACGGGCAAATTCGTGTCGAAACCGGCCACGTCGGCAAGCCCAGCTTGCGCGTCACTGCCGACACGCAGACGTGGCTAGGCTTTTTGGCCCACGAGCGCAATCTCGTTTGGGCCTTGCTATCGCGGCGAATTCGCCTGAAAGGATCGCCCCTGTTACTCGTCGCCTTTGGAAAGTGTTTTCCTAGTTAGGCGAGCGGCAGTTGAGACTTTCCCTGAGGGCGAAAGAAGTGCTTAAACATTAACCACGACGCCACAACGGGCACAACGTAGATTTTACGTTGTGTCCGTTGTGTCGTT
>JAJDEE010000034.1 GCA_029259975.1 Planctomycetota bacterium | reverse complement strand
AAGTTCCGGCGATGCTAAGCGCAGACTCCACAGCCAACGACTCCGGAGCGAACGACGAATCACCCACTGCCGAAGAGTCAACGGTGATCCCCGCCGAAGAAGTCTTACCCACTGTCCTCGAAGAAAAGGCAGGTCTGGAAGGCGAAGAATTGGCCACTACGTTGCTGGAAAACGACACCGTTGATACCAGCGAAACCGCCGGCTTTGAAACGGAACCAAAGGAACTTACCGAAGCCGAGAAACTGGCGGCAACTCAAGCTTGTTGGCTTGCGCTGAATCAATGCGTTCAAGCAGAAGAGGCCAGTCGCTCGGGCTGGATGAACGATTCGCAAAGTTGGCAATTGTTCGATTATCTTCTCCATCGTAAAAAGGGGCACCAAAAAGCCGTCGAAGCGATCGAGGAATTCGACCTACACGGTGTTGATCCCCGTCTCAAGGCTCATGTTCAGCAAGTTCTCACTTGGCATCGAGCCGGTTCTGAACTTTTCGACCGAGCGGCACAATTGCTTACTAACGCACCGGCTGGCAAGCTCACAGGCCCCTTCGCCCAAAGCTGGCAGAGCGCTGCGACCCAGCATCGCATGCAAGGAAAATTGATTCTCAACAAGCACGCAGCCGTTGCTAGTTATCTCGAACACACCCGAAAAATGGCCTCCCAACCCGTGACGAATTAGCCGTTGGCGATTCATTGCTCCTCAATCGTGCGTACTCGCGACGCAGCAGCTGCGAAGCTATCCGTCGCCTGGGCACAATAAGCCCAGACTTTCGACCAGACGTTGTGCTGCCGAGTTGCCGCTTTGCACGCATTGCGGAATTCCGACTCCGCGATACGCGTTGCCAGCCAGTTCCAATCCTTGATGTTTTGCAACAAGGCTTTCGATGCCATCGACTAACTGCATGTGACCAACATGGTATTGCGGCATCTTTTCTTCCCAACGTACCAGGTCAGCACGTAGCGGCTCGTCGCGAATACCGAGAATCTCGCTCAACTCTGTCATTGCGAGCTGCACGATCTCGTCATCCGACTTTGCTAACAGCTCAGGCTGCAAAGCGCCGCCGACAAACACGCGTATCAATACCCGATCTGACGGCGCGCGGCCCGGAAACTTTACGCTCGAATAACTTGCCGCGACGATCTGCCGCCCTTCGACCGAGGGCACGACCATGCCAAAGCCATCGAGTGGGTCGCTGATCTGATCGCGTCGGTAGACCAGCACCGCGACTGCGCTACTGGCGTAGGGGATTTTTCTGAGCGAATCGCCTAGCAGGGCATCGGTTTTGGCCAGGAGCTGGGTGGCACGCGGGGCGGGTAAGGCGACGATCACACCGTCGAAAGGGGTTTCGATTTCGGGGGATTGCGAAACCGTCCAGCGTTGATTGGCGGTCGGCGTCAGTTTTGTGATGGGGGTGTTCAGGTGGATGTTCATGTTGGGGGTGTGATCTGCCAATGCTTTGATTAGCCGATCTAGGCCGTTGCGTAGCGTTACAAAACTGCCGTAACGGGCACCGCTGTCGGCGGAGGCATTCGATTTTCGTGCCGCTAATGCTGCACGAATGAGACTGCCATACTGACGTTCGGCCTCGAAAGCCGTCGGCATCGTCGCGGCGACGCTAAGCTGGTACGGATCGGCCGTGTAAACTCCTGCCAGCAGGGGCTGCACCATACGTTCAAAAACTTCGCTTCCCAGGCGGCGTGTGGCGAACGAGGCCACGCTTTCGTCATAGTCGGCGTTGGCGAGTTCTTTCGGGCTTGAGATCAATCTCTCTGCTAGCAATCGCAACTTGCCGCGCCAACTAAGCAGCCGCGTGCTCAGCATCGGCCCGTACTTTTCTGGTCGCATCTGCACGAACCCCTCAGGCACCCGATGCAACTGTTCGTCATGCAAAATGAGTGCTCGTCGCGGCTCTTCGTTCGTCGGAATGATCTCGTCGCCCAGGCCCAATTCGCGGCAAAGCTCGACCGCCGCCGGCAGCTTATTGAAAAAACTGTCGGCCCCGCACTCGATCAACAAACCCTCTGCGCGGCGCGTCAGTAACACACCGCCAAGTCGTTCGCTCGCCTCGAATAAATCGAGTTGGGCGTGCGGCAATAATTTCCGCAGTCGGTACGCAGCGGTCAGACCAGAGATACCGCCGCCAATGACGGCTAGCCGGGGCGTTTCAGGCGATGTGTGCAATGCAGTCAATTTAATGGTTCTTGGTGCCTTGGTTATTAGGGACTGTCAAAATACAGTTTGGCAACGTTTTGCACTTTTGCAAAGTGCGCACAAAACGCATTTTTTCTCGCAAAACTCTGGGTGTTTTTTACCGATTCATTTCGTTTCGTCCTGCAAACGCGGGGGTTTGCCAAAAACGTGCTACACGAAACGGCGTTAGTTTTGCGAAAATGTGCCTAGCGAACAGCGCAAAACCTCAAGGGGCCGGTGCCGTAATTCGCTAAAAAACTAGCATCGAATCCTCTAAATGGTTTTGGAAAGGGGGTCGCAAAAGTCGTGGGCGGATGTTTACGAATAGGACGCGGAGGAACGCGGATCGTGCGGATCGACGCGGATAAAAGAGCGTGCCAATATTTTACCGATCGACGCGGCCAATTGCAGCAACGATTTTTGGCCATCGAGGAAAGGCCGATATTTTG